>NZ_JBMQOC010000046.1:0-11659 GCF_053550995.1 Parapedobacter sp. | reverse complement strand
CAGGTTTAAATCGGAAATCGTTCCGGTGGAAGTTGTCGGTCGGAAAGGGGAGGTGGCCGTTGTCGATGAAGATGAGGAAATCCACGCGGTGAAATTCGAGAAGATACCGTCGTTAAAGCCTGTATTCAAGAAAGACGGTACGGTAACTGCCGCCAACGCGTCTACACTGAACGACGGGGCGGCGGCTTTGGTATTGGTCAGCGAAGCCAAGCTACAGGAATTGGGGTTGCGGCCATTGGCACGCATACGGGGTTATGCCGATGCGCAGCAGGCTCCCGAGTGGTTTACCACGGCACCGGCCAGGGCGATTCCGCGGGCGTTGCAGCATGCCGGCGTCGATGCGGGGGAGGTGGATTTCTACGAGATCAATGAAGCCTTTTCGGTGGTCGCCATTGCCAATAACCAAGAACTGGGTCTATCGGCCGACCTGGTGAATGTCAACGGCGGTGCCGTCGCGATGGGCCATCCACTGGGGGCTTCCGGTGCACGTATCGTGGTAACGCTCCTGTCGGTATTGGCGCAACATGATGGCCGTATCGGTGTCGCGGGCATCTGCAATGGCGGGGGCGGAGCGAGTGCGGTGGTGGTCGAGCGGATGCTGCCTTCTTGATCTCATGGCGGAAATCGACGTGTTTGTTGCGGTATTACCCGCTTGCATTTAAAAAGCAGGTTAGCTAAGTTTGCCCTATGGTAGATTTGGCTATGGTAGCCGGGCGATGTCGGCAGGCGATGTTGGCTACGGGGTTGGTGGTGTTATATGGGCTCTTTGGGCTGCTCAACAGTGGTTTGGTGTATGGCCAGCAGGGGGGAAACTTGCAAAAAATACGATCGTTGGAAGATAGTCTTGCCAAGCTGGGCTACACCATGTATAACGAACCCAGTGAGCCCGAACGGCTGGATGCCAACTTCACCTTCGTCAAAACATTGGTGTCTGCACTGAAGGAACCGTATTCCTACCGGTTTCCGTTTGATTCGCTCGATATGGTCTCCATCCTCAGCGCACCGGACGAAAGTTTTCGTATATTTTCATGGCACCTCCAACTGAACGATGGATCTTATCTCTACTATGGAACCATCCAGTTGAACACGTCCGATGGTAGCCTTAAGATGTACCCTCTGCTGGATAAAACTTATGAAATCGCTGAGCCAGAGCAGGCCATCATGGCGACAGACAACTGGTATGGCGCACAATATTACCAGATGGTCCCGCTCAACGGAGCATATGCTTTGCTGGGCTGGAAGGGGCATACGCCCTACGTTACGCAGAAGGTTATCGAAGTGTTGCGGTTAACAAAAAATGGTGCACAGCTGGGACAGGCTATTTTTGACACCGAAGCGGGCGGTACGCAAACACGCGCGATATATCGGTACAACCGCAATGTCAGCATGCACCTCGAGTACGATAGCGTGGAGAACCGTATCGTGTTCGATCACCTGGCGCCCGCCGATCCGCGGCAACCGGAGCAGTATGAGCAATACGGGCCGGACTTGTCTTATGATGCTTGGCAACTGGAAAATGGCCGATTGGTATTTGTTGCGGACGTGCCGCTGATGAATCCGCCCCATCCGAATGATAGTCGATTTAACGACCCTGCAAAGCCTCAACATCATCCGAAGAGCGGTCTTAATATACAATGAATACCAACTTGGTAGATAAATAAAATTATCCGATACGGCCGTGAAATCGCAAAAAGTTTGTTTTATTTGCACGATGGGCACGTGAATGATCCCAATTTTTAACACCTAATATCAAGATATGCAGCACAATCATGATGAACAACTAACGAAACACCTTGTTAAGAACGGCGTCGAGACGAAGACCGTATTTGACCATCCCGTAGGCCTGTTTGTCCTGTTTTTCACGGAGATGTGGGAACGGTTCAGCTATTACGGTATGCGAGCCCTCCTCACCCTGTTTTTGGTGTCGGAGCTTGCAAACGGCGGCTGGGCATGGACGCGGGAAGACGCCATGGAATTATATGGCTGGTACACTGGGTTGGTATATTTAACCCCATTGATCGGGGGATTCATCGCCGATCGCCTCACGGGCTATCGGAAGGCGGTGGTGTTAGGCGCATTGATCATGACCTTGGGCCATGCGTCGATGGCCCTCGAAGGCGTAGGCTCGTCGTTTTTCTACGTGGGCTTGGTACTGATGATCTTGGGTAATGGGCTTTTCAAGCCGAATATTTCGTCGATTGTTGGCCAGCTTTATCCGGATAACAGTAAGAAGAAAGACTCGGCATACACCATCTTCTACATGGGAATCAATGCGGGAGCCTTTTTGGGAATGCTTCTCTGTGGTTATATCGGCGAAAAGGTAGGCTGGCACTTGGGTTTCGGTTTAGCCGGTATCTTCATGTTTTTCGGCATGATCCAGTTTTATTATGCCCAGCGCATTTTCGGTGTCTTGGGTGAGTCGCCCAAAGAGACCCGCGAGCGGGGTGTGGCCCTAGCCGATACTGCACAGGCAACCGAAGGGGAAGAAGAGGGCATCGAGCCCCCGTCTAAACGTGTGGTTACCGATAGGCTGATCGTCATCGTCGTCCTTTCCTTGTCGAGTATCTTTTTTTGGATGGCTTTTGAGCAGGCCGGCGGATCGATGAGTATTTTTGCGCTGGATTATACCGAACGGATGTTGGAGGGTAACGCGGCGCTTACCTTTAAATGGGTGGATGCCATACTCACCGTATTTCCCCTATTGATCGTTTCGTGGGTATTGTGGTCGCTCGCCAAGAAGATATTTTCATCATATCCCATCTCCATCCTATTTACCGCGGCGAGCTTCGTTGTTATCTGGTGCCTGGGTATCTGGAAAATCTACCGCGAATTCAACGCCTTGGAAACCGAGGTGGCTGCTTCATGGTTTCAGATATTGAATTCCTTTTTCATCATCACATTGGCCACCTTGTTTAGCAAAATGTGGGAAAAGGTAATTAACCCGTCGGGCCCGGTGAAGTTTGCCATTGGATTGATTCTATTGGGTGTGGGGTTTGCGGTTTTGGGGTATGGTAGTAAAGACATTCCGCAGGGCGCAGCTACCGCGCAGGTGAGCATGATTTGGTTGATATTAGCCTACTTCTTCCACACATCGGGCGAGCTTTGCGTATCGCCCGTTGGACTTTCCTATATGAGTAAGCTGTCGCCGAAAAAGTTCGTTGGCCTCATCTTCGGCGTATGGTTTGCCTGCAGCGCCGTTGCCAACTTTTTGGCCGGCATGTCGGGCAGCCTCATTGACCGCATCAGCCAAGCTTATTCCATGTCGACGTTCTTCTTGATTTTTGCCGTTATTCCGGGTATTGCAGGGCTATTATTAATTGTGTTCTCGCCGCTATTGCGACGGATGATGCACGGCATCCACTAACAACAAGACCCGTGTATACCGTTACAGCGAAGAGCCGCTGTAACGGTATTTTTGTATTCGACTTTTACTTATAATCCTTACCTTTACCCTACAAAAACGCAATCGACAGTGTCAGATAGCATCGTCATCATCCCGACATACAATGAGAAGGAAAACATTGAGAAGATTATCCGCAAAGTATATGCACTGTCGGAAGATTTTCATGTGTTGGTTGTCGATGACGGTTCTCCGGATGGTACCGGCGCGATTGTGAAGGCGTTGCAGTCGGAATTTGCAGATCGACTATTCCTGGAAGAAAGGAAAGGGAAGTCGGGGCTCGGTACGGCTTATATCCACGGGTTCAAGTGGTGCATCTCTCGGTCTTACCGATACATCTTCGAGATGGATGCCGATTTTTCCCATAATCCTGAAGACCTTCCGAGACTTCGTGCAGCATGTTTGTCGGGTGCCGATATGGCCATTGGGTCACGCTACATCAAAGGGGTGAATGTGGTGAATTGGCCCATGAGTAGGGTGTTGATGTCATACTTCGCTTCCGGCTACGTGCGGTGGATTACCGGTATCTCCATACGTGATGCTACCGCTGGGTTCGTATGTTACAGACGCGAAGTGCTGGAAACCATTCCCCTGAACCGGATCCGGTTTGTCGGTTACGCCTTCCAGATCGAAATGAAATTCACGGCGATCAAATATGGCTTCAAGGTGGTGGAAATACCGATTATCTTTACCGATCGTACGGAAGGCGTCTCCAAAATGAGCACCCGGATATTCAGGGAGGCATTTTTTGGCGTCATACAGATGAAGGTAAGCAGCTGGTTCAGGAAGTATAAATAGTACTAAGTATTCAGTAGTTCGTATTTAGCGTCTGGCAGGGACTCGCGGGTGAGCGAATATTGGCGAAAAGCAGAACAGCAAATAACAAACGGCATAGCGTAGCAAAATGAACGAACATTTGGATCCCAACCCCGAGAAGCTGTCCAACGCGGAGCGCGAATTGGAGAAGGTGCTGCGCCCGCAGGCTTTTGAAGATTTCACGGGTCAGAAAAAGATTTTGGAAAACCTGAGCATTTTTGTGCAGGCTGCTAAACTGCGCGGTGAGGCATTGGACCACGTATTGCTGCATGGCCCCCCGGGCCTGGGCAAAACCACCCTGTCGCACATCATCGCTAATGAAATGGGCTCGGGCATCAAGGTAACCTCCGGGCCGGTGCTTGATAAGCCGGGCGATCTGGCGGGCCTGCTTACCAACCTCGACGAGGGCGATGTGCTGTTTATCGACGAAATACACCGCCTGAGCCCGCTGGTGGAGGAATACCTCTACTCCGCAATGGAAGACTTCCGGATTGATATCATGCTCGAAACCGGACCGAACGCCCGCTCTGTGCAGATTACCCTCAACCCATTTACCCTGGTGGGCGCTACTACGCGCTCGGGCTTGTTAACGGCGCCGCTACGGGCAAGGTTCGGCATCAATGCGCGCCTGGAATATTATGATGCCAAGCTGCTCACCACCATCGTACTCCGTTCGGCCGGCATCCTCCGTACGCCCATCACTGATGAGGGGGCGTATGAGATTGCCCGCAGAAGCCGTGGCACACCCCGTATCGCCAATGCATTACTCCGGCGTACACGCGATTTTGCCCAAATCAAAGGTGATGGCAAAATCGATGTGCCCATTGCGCAATACGCGCTCAATGCACTCAATGTGGATGAACATGGCCTCGACGAAATGGACAACCGCATCCTGCTCACCATCATCGAAAAATTCAAAGGTGGCCCGGTCGGCGTCAAGACCATCGCCACCGCCGTTGGCGAAGATGAAGGCACTATCGAAGAAGTTTATGAGCCTTTTCTTATTCAGGAGGGCTATTTGATGCGTACATCGCGCGGAAGGGAATGTACCGAATTGGCTTATAAGCATTTGGGCAAGACCAATCCTGCCAGAGGTAATACACTTTTTTAGCCGTTTTCACAAAAATGGTATAAGTATTGAGGGTAAATGGGAATTATGAAAAGAATCTCGCTGTTTGCCCTTTTATGTTTCGCCTTTCCTTATGTTGGTTATTCACAGTTTGGCAATGAGTCGCCCATCCCGTATTTCCGGTATTCGGTTACGGGTGGAATGGGGGTGAACCAGTTGTATGGGGATTTGGATAAGCGGCAAATCGGTGGCAGCGTATATCTCCGGGGAAACTATTTCCTTACCCATGGTGTCAGTATCGGACTGGAATTGCAGGAAGGGCTGTTGCGTGGAAAAGACAGTGTGCAAACCGATGGTGTGACAAGAAAGGCTGTGAATTTGTACCATGCAGCCATTTTCGGTTTCCGTTTCCAGCCGATTAAATTCCTGCAAGATGATCACTTGCGCCGTATCGAATACCGCGAATCTTTGGCGAAGCGAACATTGAACAGTGTGTATCTCGGCGCGGGTATTGGGGTATTGCACAGCCTGCAATGGGATAAGCAACGTGTTGTAGGTGATGTGCCGACAACGGACCCCATAACGGGTGATTCTGTAGCAGTACAAAACGTGTTGCCGGCACATACAGGTAGGAACCACGGTTTCAGCTATATCATCAGCACAAATGTAGGATTTGAAGTTCCCTTACACCGTTTGAAGCCGAACTTATTGGATTCATACGTCTGGAATTTGGTTGTGAACGGCCAGCTCAATTTTGCACTCGATGACGAACTGGATGGCTACAGTGGGGACTATGCCGGCAATGAACATCGCGATATCTATGCGGCACTCTCATTGGGTGTTAACCTCCGCTTCTGATCCGCGCAAGCTTTTCCAACGTTTTCTTCCCCCGGCTTTGTATCGCGGCTGAACCGTCACGCAGCAAGAATTCGATCTGCTGCTTCAACTCGTCGCGTATCCACTCATATTCTCCACTCAAATGCAGTAGCACATCCATGCAATTGGCTTGGACGGCAACGGGTGTGCATGGGTCGATGAACCAATGGAAGACGGTTTCGACCAACTGCTCGCGGCTAGTCTTCTGCATTACATCCCGGTAGGGTTTTGGGGCACGTGGATGCGTGAGCCTCCGGAGTATATTGGTGAAATGCCGCTGGCAACTCGGATTTTTTTGGCGGGGTAATCGGATTAAAAAGGCTTCTGCCACCGTTGCAAACAACGTAGAACGATTGAAGGCAATATATTCCAATAGCCAGGCTGCCCGGAAAGCCAGCCTCCGGTGGCGTTCATCATAGCAACAGTCATGCAGTCCAATCAGCGGAATACCGGGCACTTCACCGAGGGAGGTCAGTTCAGGTATCCAGATTTTGCTCTTCAGGCTGGCAGTCAATTGGGTTTTGAGGGTCTGTATATCCATGCTGGTCAAATCGTCGCAAAATAACGAAAATCGATTATCAATAACGGGTAGCCGACCCTGGGCTACCCGTTATTGATGGCTAGATATACCGGTTAACGATATTCTCGAACAGCTCCTGCTTGCCACTGATGGTTTCGGGTTCGCCCGACGCAGCGGCGATATCGCGCAAGTCGGCCAGCGATAGCCTGCCTCCTTCGAAGTCCTTCCCCTTTCCGCTATCAAACGATGCGTACCGTTCCGCACGAAGCTTCCTGTAGGCAGACTTGCTTAGGATATTGTCGGCTGCAACAAGCGCACGGGCGAAGGTGTCGGCACCACCTATATGTGCGTAGAAAAGGTCTGCCCGGTCGGTGGAGTTACGGCGTACCTTGGCGTCGAAGTTGATGCCGCCCCCCGAGAAACCACCGGCTTCGAGGATGATGAGCATGCATTCCGTCAGTTCGTTGATGTTGTTCGGGAATTGGTCGGTATCCCATCCATTTTGATAATCGCCGCGGTTAGCGTCCATCGACCCGAGCAGGCCCGCATCGGCAGCCACCTGCAGCTCGTGCTGGAACGTATGCCCAGCCAGCGTAGCGTGGTTCACTTCCAGGTTGAGTTTGAAGTCATCCAAAAGATCGTATTGGCGGAGGAAGCTGATCACCGTGGCAGCGTCATAGTCGTATTGATGCTTGGTGGGCTCACAAGGTTTCGGTTCAATGAAAAATGTTCCATGGAAACCTTGGCTACGGGCATAGTCGCGAGCGGTATGCAACATCCTGGCCAGGTGTTCCTGTTCGCGCTTCATGTCGGTATTCAGCAACGTCATATACCCTTCACGGCCACCCCAGAAAACATAGTTCTCGCCACCCAGGGCGATGGTCGCATCCAGTGCCGCCTTGATTTGCGCCCCGGCGTGCGCTACCGCGGCGAAATCCGGATTGGTGGCAGCGCCATTCATGTATCTTTTGTGCGAGAAGAGGTTCGCCGTTCCCCACAACAGTTTTACGCCACTGGCTGCCTGCTTTTCCTTGGCATAAGCCACCAGCGTTTCCAGGCGCTTCTCGTTTTCAGCCACATTGTCCCCATAATCCACTACGTCCACATCGTGGAAGCAATAGTAAGGCATGCCGATTTTGGTGAAAAACTCAAATGCGGCATCCATCTTGTCTTTCGCCCGCTGGATGACGTCATTGTTCTTATCCCAGGGAAAGAACAGCGTGGGTCCGCCGAAGGGGTCGCCGCCGTTGCCGTTGAAAGAATGCCAATAGGCCACGGCAAACCGTAGGTGCTCTTCCATGGTCTTGCCGGCAATGACCCTGCCCGCATCGTACCAACGGTATGCCAATGGGTTGTCTGATTCGGGCCCCTCGTAGGCAATTTTCCCGATGCCTTTAAAATACTCGTTTTCGCCGATAATTACGTTTGACATATTTTTTGTTCCTTTAATTGTTTTAACTGTTTATCGATTCATTTCTTCGGCCAATTGGCCATCGAGGAGCTGCCTCCATTCTTGGTATAGGCCCTCATAATGATCATCCCCCTGCGGTTCCACGGTCGTCAGCAACTCCTGCCGGCTGAAAGCCTCGGTTGGCGAGGCGAAAATGCCCGATCCGATGCCTGCACCCAAGGCCGCACCCACACTGCCGTCGCTATTATACAATTCAACGGGAACGCCCGTCACTTCTACGAAGATTTCCGTGAAGAGTGTGCTGAGAAACATGTTCGCCTGGCCGGCGCGGATGATCGCTGGACGCATGTTATTCTCGCGGAGGATGTCGAGCCCATAACGGAACGCGTAAGCAATGCCTTCTTGCGATGCCCTAAACACATGTGAACGACCATGGGCGTTGAAATCCAGGTCGATAAAACGTGCGCCCAATATCTTGTTGTGCAGGAAGCGTTCCGCACCATTGCCGAACGGAAATATTTTCAATCCGCTGCTGCCCGCCGACACCGCTTTGCCAAGGGTGTTCATCTGCGCATAGGTGAGGCCATGCCCGAAATGGTCCTTGGCCCAGCGATTCAATATACCGGTACCGTTTATACACAGTAATATGCCGGTGCGTACCATCTCTGGCGTGTAATTGACATGGGCGAACGTATTGACACGCGACGCGTGGTCATACACCAACTGGTCGCTTACCGCATAGATAACACCGGATGTACCTGCTGTGGCAGCGACTTCCCCCGGTTCCAGTACGTTCAGCGATAGTGCATTATTGGGCTGATCGCCCGCCTTGTAAGACACGGGAATGCCTGGCGTGAGGCCCAGTTGCGTGGCCACCTCCTTCCGTAGCGTTCCGTGCTCGCCAAACAATGGCCGGATCTCCGGGAACACCGCCTCGTCAAACCCGAAATAGGCAAGGACATCCTTCGAGATACGGTTATGTTTGAAATCCCAGAAAATCCCTTCCGAGAGCGCCGAAATACTCGTTGTGGCTGTCCCGGTCAGCTTCATCGCGATGTAGTCGCCGGGAAGCATGATATGGTGGGCCTTGGCGTAGACATCGGGTTCGTTGGCTTTCACCCAAGCCCATTTCGATGCCGTGAAATTACCGGGGGAATTAAGCATGTGCTCCAGGGCGAACCGTTCGCCCATGCCAGCAAATGCCGCGTCGCCGATTTCCACTGCCCTGCTGTCGCACCAGATAATCGAATGGCGGAGTGCGTTGCCATCTTTATCTGTCACAACGAGGCCGTGCATTTGGTAGGCAATGCCAATGGCACCGATGTCGCGTGCCTTGAATGTGGCATAGGCCGTGAGCTGCCGGATGGCTGCAACGACCTGCTCCCACCACATATCCGGCGACTGCTCCGCCCAGCCCGGCACCACGGAAAGGATGTTGTTTTCCTGGTCTTCCGGATAACGGATGGAGGCCACGCAGACCTGCGTGGCGGCATCTACCACCGACACTTTGATCGAAGACGTACCGATATCGATACCTAGTAATAACATGATTGAAAACGAATAAGTTCCATGGATAATGCTAACGTTGGCATAAAGGTAGATATTACTTTTTGAATTCCAAAATGTATCTTTATTTTTGTCTAGCCCTATAACGGGCCAATGCGCATATAGCTTAGACATTAATCCGTATCCGTTTGAAGAAAATCACCATATTAGACATTGCGAAGGAGCTTGATATCACTTTTTCCACCGTGGCACGGGCACTTAACGACCACCCTGCGATTAGTGCCGCAACGAAAAAGGCCGTCCGGGAAACCGCCGACCGACTAGGGTATCGACCCAATAAGGTAGCGTCTTCGTTACGCTCCGGCAAAACGAAAATCATCGGTGTATTGGTACCCCGTCTGGATGTCAGTTTTTTCAGTTCGGTGGTGCATGGCATCGAGGGTGTGATGAATGAAAACGGGTATACGATATTATTATATCAATCGCAGGAATCCATCAAGCAGGAAAACCGTGGAATCGATACATTCCTCCGCTCCCGCGTAGACGGCATTATCGCGTCCATCTCGCTCGAAACAGAGGATAATGGCGGTTTCATGGAAATCAAAGAGCGTAACATCCCCCTCGCGTTTTTCGATAGGGTGCCCTCCGGCCTCGACGTGCCGTCGGTTACCATTGACGATTACCGCGGTGGTTTTATGGCAACCGAACACCTGATCCGTGCAGGCTATCGGCGTATTGCACACATCAACCAATATCGCAACATCAACATCTTTAATGAGCGCTTGCGCGGTTACCTGGATGCCTTAGGACAGTATGGTTTGCCGGTCGATGATCGTTTGATTATAAAAGGTGATTTTTCCCTCGAATTCGGGCGTCGTTGTGTGCGGACGTTATTGGATAAAGGTATCGCGTTCGATGCTATATTTACGTTGGAGGACTTTACGGCAATGGGTGTGGTACAGGAGCTCAAAGCCGCCGGCAAGCGTATTCCGGAAGATGTCGGTGTGGTCGGATTCGCCAACGAAGCATTTACTAGCTTGGTGAGTCCGCCGATTTCAACGGTCGACCAATGTACCGTGGAAATGGGGGAGGAGGTGGCCCGCCTGTTTCTCAAATTGCTCAAAAAGGGCGACTATTACAAACATAAGCCCGAGAAAATCGTGCTCAGGCCTGAGCTGCTGGTTCGCGACAGTTCGGATAGGAAGCCTTAAGGGGAGCCCGGGATAGCAACTTGGGTAAAAATTTATATATTGGGGGCCTATTTTGAAGATACTGGAACATAATAGTTAACGATCATGACAGACAACACATCGCGTGTGGACGGAGGCGCTTCCCGCCGCTCCTTTCTAAAGACGGCTGGAACAATGGCAGCTATCCTTCCACTCGCACACCCCTTCAGTTTTGCGGGCCCAAGTTCCCCTGCAAAAAAAAAGATACTTAAAATCGGATTAATCGGCTGCGGAGGTCGCGGCACGGGCGCTGCCGCACAGGCATTGCGGGCCGACCCGGATGTGCAGTTGGTGGCTATGGGCGATATTTTTGAAGACCAGATCGCTACGGCATATGATGCTTTAATGAAGATCGAGCCATCCAAAATAAAAGTAAAAGATAAGCACCAATACGTTGGTTTCGATGCGTATCAAAAGGTAATAAACGCTGGCGTGGATGTTGTTTTGTTGGCCACGCCACCGGTATTCAGGCCATTGCACCTCGAGGCCGCGGTGAATGCCGATAAGCATGTCTTCTGTGAGAAGCCGGTCGCCATCGATCCGCCCGGCGTCCGTCGTGTTTTAGCCGCCGTTCGTAAATCAAAAGAAAAGAACCTCGCGTTGGTTTCTGGCTTCTGCTTCCGCTATGCGAACCCAAACCGGGCTGTTTTCGGGCGTGTAGGCGAAGGGGCCATCGGTGATGTGGTATCCTTGTCGTCGTTTAGGTATGGAGGCGACCTCAGTATGAAGCCCAGCCAAGCGGGATGGTCTGACCTCGAGTTTCAAGTGCGCAATTGGTTTTCCTCCAATTGGATGTCGGGCGACCTCGTTATCGAAGAGGCTGTGCATAGTT
>NZ_JBMQOC010000045.1:0-3799 GCF_053550995.1 Parapedobacter sp. | reverse complement strand
GCACGGGCTACCGTTTACGTACCCTAACCGAACCGGGCGACCGCACGTCTGTCTGTGCATCGCCCGTATAACTGATGTTGCCGGAGCCACTGATGGATGCAACCAATTTCTGGTCAACGTGGATGTCCACGCCACCGGACCCCGACACCTTTAGGTTGGCGGTCTGTGTTTCCAGGTCACCGCCATCAAAACGGCCCGAACCGCTGATCGACGCGTTGCACTGTGCCGCGTGCCCATTGGCCTGTATGCGTCCGGAACCGCTGATCGACGCATTAACCACGTCGGCCGCGGATTCGAACGTTATCCTCCCCGAGCCGCTCAATGACACATGGAACGATTCGCCGGCAACGGCATCCGAAACCGAAATACTTCCAGAACCCGATTGGGTCAACCCATCGAGTTGCCTTGCGGACACATACGCCGTAACCTTACCCCAATTGGTTCGTTGGGATAGCTGCTTGAACCGAATCTTCAGGGTTCCTCCCTCTACGACCGTTTCGATTTGCCGGATGGCGGCATCGTCCCCTTCAAGCCGAACGGACTCCGTATTACCCAATTTCACTTCTACCACGATACTCCCGCTGTTGGCAATGGCATGGAATCCGGAGACGCTGCGCGTTTCATCTGCGTACGAAGGCGACAATGCTGCGTGGGCCAAGCCTACGCCGAAAAAGGGCAGTAATAATACCAACCAGCCCAGTGATGATAATTTCAATTTCATAATCGTTATTTTTCCATAAGACGCATAAAACGGCATTTCGTTGCAGGTCGGCCACCTAATTTTTCCCGCCACCGGGCACCCCATACTTGGAGAAGCGGAAGCAAACCGCTATTTTTAACCCAGATTATTCATTAGCTTTGGAAATCATACCCGTTACCGGAGAGCAATTAGCCCGATCGTTTGTAACGATGGCGCCCCCGCTTTACAGCGATGATCCGAATTATATCAGGCCGTTGGATAGCGACGTGCATCAAGTATTCGACCCGGATGCCAATCCACGCCATCATAACGGCGATTGCGCCCGCTGGCTGCTGCGCGACCGCACAGGGCGCTTCATCGGCCGTATCGCGGCATTCTATCATGCCAGGACCTTCGAACAGGACGAGGTCCCCGTGGGCGGCTGCGGCTTCTTCGAATGCATCGATAACCAGCAGGCAGCCGACCTGCTCTTCGATACGGCCAAAACATGGCTGCAAGATAAAGGGATACAGGCCATGGATGGGCCCATTAATTTTGGCAACCGCGAACGCTGGTGGGGCCTCCTGGTAGATGGGTTCCATCAACCTTGTTATTGCTGCAATTATAACCCACCTTACTATCAGCAGCTTTTTGAACATTACGGGTTCCAGACGTATTTCAAGCAATTTACCTACGGGCGGGACATCGCGGCCAAGTTATCAAGCAAAGTAGGCGAGAAAGCGATGCATACCCTGCAAGACGCGGGCTATACCTTCAGCCATATCAATGCCCGGAAACTCAACCAGGCCGCGGAAGATTTCTGCACGGTATACAACGAGGCCTGGGCGAGGCACGAGGGGGTGAGCCCCATGAGCATCGAAAATGCACGTAAGCTCATGCGAAGCATGAAACCCATCGTGGACCCCAAAATCATATGGTTCGCCTATTATCGCGGTAAACCGGTGGCGTTTTGGGTAAATATCCCCGACGTGAACCAACTCATCGTAAAATATATGGATGGGAAGCTCACGTTATGGGGGAAGCTCCTTTTTCTCTGGAACCGGTGGCGGAAACGCTGCCATACGATGTTTGGCATCGTATTCGGCGTCGTGCCCGACCACCAGCGGAAAGGCGTGGAAGCAGCCCTCATTATGGCGGCATGCAAAGTGGTGCAAGACCCCGCGCAGGTGGGCTACAAGGAATTGCAAATGAATTGGATAGGCGATTTCAATCCAAAAATGATGAATGTAGCCCGGTATATCGGGGGCACCATTTATAAAACACACCATACCTACCGCTACCTATTCGACCGTAGCAAGCCGTTTGAAAGGCATCCCATACTATAGGATTACGATGTTAAACTATGTCGAACACATCGTTCGTATCCCGACTTTTCGTACTTTTGCAACAAACCAGCAAACGAGTTGATAATGAAAAGACTAACGTTCAGCGGACATATCTATCTAGGTTTCTCGCTCTTAATTGCCATCCTGCTCGTTAGCTTGTTTTACCTCATCTTATTGTTCAGGCAAATAGACATCGCCCACGCCACACTCGCAAGCATCAGGACCACCTATATCGTCACCGCCGTACTGGTCTTCGCCCTCATTATATGGCTGCTTGTCTATATCACCAAATCATTTGAACACAACAAGAAGATCGCCTACCGTATCCGTCAATCCAACCGCGACCTGAGCAGGCTCTCGAAAGAGAAGGAGGTTGACAATTGGATACTCAACGGATTAGCTGCCCTAGACAACGACACCCGGGGCGGGCGCTCAGAAAACGAAATCGCCGCGAACGCTATCCGGACGGCATGCCAGCATGTGCAGGCCAAAGTGGGTACGATATACCTCAAAAGTTCCTCGCACGAAGATGTGTACGTCCACGCGGGATCATATGCGGCTGAGACGCAAGACATGCCCCCTAAGATGATGGGCAGCCAAGGGCTCGTAGGCGAAAGCATCACCTCCCGAGAACAGCTTGTCCTCTCCGACATACCGGAAAATTACCTCACCGTCACCTCTTCATTGGGCCGTACCGGTCCGAAAAACATCGTTGTCCAACCGTTGGTTTATGAAGATGAGGTCCTTGGCGTGATGGAAATCGGCTTTTTCCGCGAAATCGACCAAAAGACGCTCCAGTTCCTGCAACGGGCAGGGACCACGTTGGCGGTAGCGACCAAAGTGGCGCAGGCGCACACGGCCCTCACCCGCCTTTATGAAGAAACTCAGCAACAGGCAGAAGAACTGGAGGCACAACAGGAAGAACTGCGGGTACAGCAGGAGGAACTTAAGAACGCCAACCTGGAGCTCGGCGAAAAAGCGCGGTTATTGGAAGAACGCAATATTTCCATCGAACTGGCACGCCAATCCATTGCGTTGAAAGTGGATGAGTTGGAACAATCGGGCAAATACAAATCAGAATTCATGGCCAACATGAGCCACGAATTGCGCACACCGCTCAATAGCATCCTCATCCTTGCCAAGTTATTGGAAGACAACAAAGCGGGCAATCTCCTAGCGGAACAGGTGAAATATGCTTCTGTCATTCACCATGCTGGATCAGACCTCCTCGAACTGATCAACAACATCCTGGACCTGTCAAAGATCGAGTCGGGCAATATCGAACTCTTGTTAGAAGACATTCCCCTGTCGTCCATTGCCGAAGACATGCTCGACCTGTTCGGCAGCGTTGCGGACAGCAGGACCATTGACTTCCGTATTACGGTAGACGAAGGCCTGCCAACAAGCATCACGACAGACGAACAGCGGTTGAGGCAGGTGCTCAAGAACCTGCTTTCCAATGCATTCAAGTTTACCAAAGAGACCGGTCGCGTGGAACTGCAGTTCACCCCCGCGGGCAAGTCGCCCGATTGGGAAGAAGGCCTACTGAAGGACGTGGCACAAGACCAAGCCATCGCCATCGCCGTGACAGATACCGGTGTCGGTATCGCCGAAGAAAAACAACAACTGATTTTTGAGGCGTTCAAGCAAGCGGATGGTTCCACAAGCCGCCAATTTGGCGGCACAGGTTTGGGGTTATCCATTTGTCGGGAGCTCGCCACCCTATTGGGCGGCATCATCCAGGTAACCAGCACGGTAGGCAAAGGCAGTGCCT
>NZ_JBMQOC010000044.1:0-21240 GCF_053550995.1 Parapedobacter sp. | reverse complement strand
GGAAACCGGGAGCTATGCATTGGATTTACGGGGGAATTATCAGGCCAAGAACCTGCCAGCGGTATTGTGTGCGGTGGCCGAATTAAAACAGCAGGGTTTTGATGTTGCCCATACAGATATGAAATATGCATTGGCCCATGTACAGCGGCTTACCGGACTAATGGGGCGCTGGCAAACGGTGGCGACCCGTCCGTCAATCGTTTGCGATACCGGTCATAATGTAGATGGCTGGCGTGAGGTTTTGGCTAATATTGCGGTTACCCCATACGAAACACTCCACATGGTTATTGGGATGATGCGCGATAAGGAACCGGGCCATATCCTTCCGATGCTACCTAAGGGTGCCCATTATTATTTTTGCCAAGTAGCCATGCCAAGGGCGCTTCCTGCTGAAGAGCTTCACCTTGCTGCTGCCGACCATGGGTTGGGCGGCGATGCATTTACCACTGTCGCGGAAGCCCTTGCCGCAGCGAAGCGATCGGCAACGGCGACTGACTTGATATTTATCGGGGGGAGCACGTTTATCGTGGCTGATGCACTAATAGCGGAAGGTTTTCGTGCATGACTGCGGTTTATACAGTCATTTCGCCGCGGAGGTTCTGCTCTGCCCAATAAGCGACGTCGGCCTGCTCTTCGAATTCACCTTGTAAGTACATGAGTTTGGTCACTGCGGCCTCGAATGTCATGTCATATCCGCTGATTACACCCATTTCTTTTAAATACTTACTGGTTTCATAACGTCCGAGCTCCACACTCCCCACCTTGCATTGCGAAATGTTGAGGATGTTTTTCCCATTCCGGATAGCCCTGTCGATGAGGTCAAGAAACCAGGGGTTGGTTGTGGTGTTACCCGACCCGAATGTTTCCATGATGACTGACCGGGCTGGCGATTCCAGCACGGCACGTACGACTTCCGGGCTGATACCGGGGTACAGCTTAAGTACCGATACCGCGTTGTCTAACGCCGTATGCAGGAAGAATTCCTTGCCGCTGTTGTCCAATAGCGCATCCCGGTTGTATTTGAGGTGTACGCCTGCTTCTACCAGCACGGGGTAATTCGGGGAGCGGAACGCCTCGAATTTCGCAGAGTTGTATTTGAATGATCGATTGCCGCGGAAGAGCTTGTTATCAAAGAAAATGCATACTTCATGGATGAGTGATTTATCTCTTTTCTTTGCCGAGGCCAGTTCCAACGCGGTGATCAGATTTTCCCTTGCATCTGTACGGATTTCACCGATGGGCAATTGAGACCCCGAAAGGATGACCGGTTTTTGCAACCCTTCCAGCATGAAACTGAGGGCCGATGCGGAAAATGCCATCGTGTCTGAACCATGGAGGATAACGAAGCCATCGTACTCGGTATAGTTTTCCTTAATGATATTCGCCATTTCTACCCATATGGCAGGCTGCATATTGGATGAGTCTATGATGGGAGCGAACGAGTGCACGGTGAGGTTGTAATTTAGCCGTGCCAGCTCGGGGATGTTTTTGGCAATCAAGTCGAAGTCGAAAGGCATAAAGGTGCCGTTTCGTTCATCTTTGACCATTCCGATGGTGCCGCCCGTATAGATTACGAAAACATTGTTCATTGAGTAAGTGTTAAAGTACCCCTTACGGCAAGCTTAAATAGCGAATACCCGTTTGGCGTTTTTCGTGGTTATTGCCGCAATCGTATCGACCGACATGCCGTGCAAATCTGCCACTTTCTGTGCAATATAAGGCAAGTAACTACTTTCATTCTTTTTTCCGCGATGCGGTACTGGCGCTAGGTATGGTGCATCGGTTTCCAACACGATATGCTGGAGGTCGAGTTGCGATACCACCGTGTCGAGGCCAGCATTTTTATAAGTCAGCACCCCGCCTATACCAAGGTGCAAACCCAATCCAACGGCCCGTTGGGCCTGCGCTATAGTCCCCGTAAAACAATGCAGTACACCTGTTAGTCGCCCGTCCTGGACTTCCTCCAGCAGTTCGAAGAGCTCATCGAAAGCGTTGCGGCAATGGATGGAAACGGGTAGCCCTGCATCTTTCGCCCATCCAGTTTGAATACGGAAGGCATCTTGCTGCAGCGGTAATGTTGTTTTGTCCCAGTGTAGGTCGACACCTATTTCACCGATGCCATAAATCTTATTGGTGGAAATAGCTTGTTCAATCAGGTTCAACTGTTGTTGATAATCTGCCTTAACGTCGCAGGGATGTAGTCCCATCATTGCAAAACAGTTGTCGGGATATGCAGCGACCGTTCCCAGCACCTTGGCGATGGAGTCGCTGTCTACATTGGGAAGCAAACAATACTTCACTCCGCTGTCGAAGCACCGTTGCATCTGGGACGCTAGTTCGGGGGTTCCGTAGCTGTAATACAGGTGGGTATGCGTATCCGTGAATTCCATAGCCATCGTGGGATTTGCTGCAAACTTAGCTAACTCGCCTTTCAAAATCAAGCCGTGGTAGGCTGTAAAACAAAAACGCCCTCCGTACGGGGGGCGTCCTTGTATGGTGCTTATTTTTCGGTGCTGTCCTGTGTTGTGGAGTCTGGCGCCACGGGTTTGATGACATCGATCAGCTCGATATCAAACACCAATGGCGCAAATGGTGGAATCACGCCACGGCCGTCACCGTTTTCGCCATAGCCCAATTTGGAGGGGATGATGAGCTTTGCTTTGCTTCCTTTGGGAAGCAACAACAGCCCTTCGTCCCAACCGGGGATAACCTGGCGCACGCCAATAGCGAATTTAACCGGCTCATAGGGGTTCATCGGATTTAGTTTGCCATTTTTTTCGGCTACTTCTTTCACGGAAGTATCGAACACATCTCCGGTAGCGACGAGCGCACCGGTATAGTGCACTTGCACGGTATCGCCGGCAACGGGTTTTTCGCCTGTACCTTCCTCTACAATAATATATTGCAGACCTGAGGCTGTTTTCAACGGCTCCAGCTTGTTTTCTTTGATGTAGCTGGCAATTTTTCCCTCTTCGGATGCTTTCAGTTTTTCGATTTCCGCATCGAAATAGGTGTTCACTTCGGCATATAATGCACTGTCGGTCAAATCACCTTTCTTGAAGTGTTTATTTACCTTGATATTGAATATGATATACTTGTCTGCAATTTCTGGTTTCGGCCGCATTGTTTTGGCAGCCATCGTATCGAGGTCGAGCTTAAATACAGCACTGTCGCCTTCGCCCAACATCCGGAACATGGAATTGTAATCGCCGGGATAGAGACCCTGTATTGAATCGGGTGCGATGTTCACGATCTGTGGGAGTCCGATTTTGTATGTGCTTTGCAGAAGGGAATCCCTATCTGAAGTGACGGTGAGATGTACGGAAAGTAAATCGCCCGCTTGTGCTTTGGGCTGGCCGTTATCCTTTACGATTTTGTATTGCAGGCCGCCTTCTCCTTTCTGAAACTGCTGGCAGGCGCTACCGAATATCGCTATGGCGAGCCCCAAACTAAAAATTGATTTCTTCATGTTTTTTATGAGATTAATTATTGTATTAAACGTGTTTTGTATTCCGGTAATAACGCTTTGAATTTTTGAACGACATCCGGGAGTGGTTCATTTGAGTTTCCCCCTGCGGCATTGCGATGCCCGCCACCGTTAAAATGTTTTTTACATACTTCATTGCAGGGAAAGTCCCCGACAGACCGCAACGAGAGCTTAACCTGGTCGGTACGGTCGACGATCAATGCGGCAAGCTTCATGCCACTAATCGATAGGGCATAGTTTACCAGCCCCTCGGTGTCGCCTGTGGTAATGTTGAACTGATGGAGGTCTTGCCGCGATATACTAAACAATGCTGTTCGGTATTCGTGCAGTACTTCGAGGCGATTCAGTAAACAGAAGCCCAAGAATTTCAATCGGCTCTCGGTATAGCTGTTGTACACATGCTCATGTATTTCCCAGTTTTTGGCACCTAGGGTTATCAGGTCGGCTGCGATGAGGTGTATCGATGGGGTAGTGGTCTGGAACCTGAAAGATCCGGTATCGGTCATGATTCCAGTGTAAAGGCAGGTAGCAATTTCGGGTGTGATGGCACCATGGTCGCCCATGACGTCAACGATAAAATCATACACCAGTTGGGCGGTGGCCGCGGCGTTGCTGTCCCAATGCCGGTAATCATCGAAACCCTCGGGGTCGAGATGATGGTCAATCATGATTTTCACCCCCTTAGCGTTGCTCACGCTAGCGGCCATGGCGTGTATGCGGGGAAGTCCGTTGAAGTCTAAACAGTATATGATATCGGCCGCTGCAATGCGTATGTCACTATCCGTTTTGTTTGCCGTGTATATAATAACATCTTGCCGACCTGGCATCCAGTCTAGGAATGTCGGGAAATCCGAGGGCACGATAAGATGGACCGTGTGACCTTTGGCTTTCAACCAATGGTATACAGCCAGCGACGAACCCAACGCGTCGCCATCGGGTTTGTGGTGTGTGGTGATAACAATCTGCTTCGGTTTGGCCAGTTCCTCCCTAAGCGTTTCCGGTGTAAACATTCAACTGTTAAAAGGTTGCAAACCTACTACAAAAAATCCGATTACGGAATTTTTGGGTATGAAAATGTTGTTTTAAATTTATTGATCGGACCATTGGAAAAAGGCCACCAAGTCGCTATTTAGCCGGTCGGCGTGGGTGATGTTCAGCCCATGTGGGGCATCGTCGTAAACCACGAGCTTACTGTTTGGGATTAATGACACCGCTTGCTCTGCTGAGGTAGCAATGGGCACCGTTTCATCCGCCTTTCCGTGGATGATGAGTGTCGGTACGCTTACTTGTTTGCATTCCGTACGGAAATCGGTATCCATCCATGCTTTAGCGGCGCCTATGGTGGCGTGTGGGGCGGCATGCGATGAAATGCTGAAGTCGTATGTCAGCTGTTGCGCGCTCACGGGGTTGCCATCGGCTTTATAGTTGTAGAAAGCGGGGTGGAAATTGGACAGGAAATTCAGGCGATCGGTTTCCAAAGCGTTCAGTATGTCTGTGAGGCCCGTTTCGGGTACGCCGGCAGGATTGTCGGCCTTTTGTTTAACCAACGGGATAATCGACGCTACGAGTGCTATTTTATGTGTTTTTTCAGTGCCGTATCGTGTGAGGTATCGGATCACTTCACCGCCGCCCATCGAGAAGCCAACCAAGTTGACCTGTTGTAGGTCCAGTTGTACAATCAGGGCATGCAGGTCGCTTGCCAGCGCATCGTAATCGTATCCTTCCCACGGGGCATCCGATTGGCCGAACCCTCGCCTGTCGTATGCAATCACCCGGTAACCGGCGGCTACGAGCGCGGTAATTTGCTTTTCCCACGCCTTGTGGCTTAGCGGCCAACCGTGGATAAGAATGATTGGCTGTCCGCTTCCGTAATCCACGTAATGGATGTTTATGGTCTGGATTGCTGTCTTGTGTTGGATAACTGGCATAATATAATCGTTTTTCTGTTAACAAAGACGGGACACATTGGTTTTCATGGGTCCCGTCTCTGTCACTAAAGCAACCGGTTTAATCGAGGTTTTTCAATCGGATATTCCGGTATTCGATTTTCATTGGCGGCCCAACATGCACCTGGAAGCCGAGCGCCCCTTCAAATTTCCTGTTGGCCACATCGTCATCCACGACTTTACTCATTAGTGTGCCGTTGATGTAATGTTCCAGTTGATTGCCTTTAGCGACAATCCGTATTTCGTTCCAATCGTTTTGCTTGATCACCATTCGTAACGAGTCTCGTTCGCCCAGTGATTCCACCTCCTCTCCGGCTGTCCATATATTCCCTTTGGCATAGTCGCTGATGGGACCGGATACTTCGGGTAGCCTAACGTATTGTCCTGGGAACGCTAGGATGGTACGGCCCCGCTCTTCGTAATTTTGTCCGGTATATGTGTTTGCCGCATCAATATCGGCTTGGTACCCTTTTAAAGCAAAAAGAGGTTCGGTGAGTTCCTCGCTTCGGTAATTAATACCACTGTTACCGTTGCCGGTCATCCGATATTCGGCAATCAATTCGAAATCTGCCGGCAGCCCACCGTCCCAAATGATGAAAGAGTTGTTGGTGAGTTCTTCACCGGCTACGATTTCGCCCACCAGGGCACCACCTTCGGCCCGCCAAAGGCTGGTATCGCCGCGCCAACCCGTCAAGCTCGAGCCGTCAAACAATTCCATGTAGTCCGTCGAGTCGGAAACACCTTCGGCATGTTGTTGTGATTTCCCCGAATTGCAAGACGAACTAACCAATACAGATAATGAGACCGAACCGATGACAAGGAGGGAGCGGTGCAATTGATGTAAGTTTAACATGATTATAGCGCTATGTTTGTATTTTTCCAAGCTTTGGCGTTTGCCGACTCAATTACTGCATCACATACTTTCTGTGTTTCATATGCATTTTTAAAATCGGGTTGGCATGGTTCATTCGTTTCCAAGCTTTTGAGAAAATCCGCTGCTTGGTGAATAAAACTGTGCTCATAACCAATTCCCAAGCCAGGGACCCACCATTTATCCATGTAGGGATGGTCACCATTGGTCACATGGATAGAGCTCCAGCCTTTTACGTCAGAATCGCAACTGTTATCGAAGTATTCCAGCCGGTTTAGGTCGTGCAGATCCCATCTTATCGAGGCATTTTCGCCATTGATTTCAAAGGTGTATAATGCCTTGTGGCCCCGGGCGTAGCGGGTAGATTCGAAGAGGCCCAAAGAACCATTCGAAAACCGGCAATGGAAGATACAAGCATCATCGATCCCCACATCCTGCAATTTACCGGTATCGAGATGCACCCGCTGTTTCACGAACGTTTCGGTCATTGCCGATACTTCCGTGATGCCTCCGTTGAGCCACATGGCGGTATCGATACAGTGCGCCAAAAGGTCACCAGTGACGCCCGATCCGGCCACATCTACATCCATGCGCCACGCTGCATCACCTCCTTGTGGCAAATCGGCATTGATGGTCCAATCTTGCAGGAAGTTGGCCCGATAATGGAATATCTTTCCCAACTTACCTGATTCGATAATTTTCTTTGCCAGCGTGACGGCTGGTAGCCGGCGGTAGTTGTACCATACAGTATTAGCAACTCCTGCTTTGGCAACGGCATCGAGCATCGCTTTGGATTCGTCCAAGGTTCTTGCCAGCGGTTTCTCGGTCAGCACCATTTTTCCAGCTTCCGCAGCTGCGATAGCAATTTCCGCATGTAGGTGGTTTGGAGTGCAGATATCAACGGCATCGATATCGTCTCGGGCAATCAATTTACGCCAATCGGTTTCATACGAAGCGTATCCCCACTGTTCAGCAAAAGCCTTTACCTTTTCTTCGCGTCGAGAACATACGGCCTGTAGTACCGGTTGGTACTGGAGGTCAGGGAAAAAGTTCTGTATGCGATTGTACCCGTTGGAATGTGTGCGGCCCATAAAACCGCACCCTATCAATCCTATTCTCAATTGTTTTTTCATCTGTCTAAATTTTTCTTCAATTGCGATGACACTGTCATGGTTTAATCATTCCCTTGGATGATTTTTGAAACCATGACGGTTTCATATCCATATTACTGATTTATTAGTCAATACCGTTATCCTGCCGATAAATAACCGACATGCCTATTTGTTGTTATATTCCATTAAGTGGGGCAGCTAAAAAGCCAGTCCCGAAGATGCTCAACTTATGCCGTGGCTGGGGTTCCTTCTTCAGATTTTGGCTTCACATTCTTCTGCCAAAAGAAGAAGATAAGGAACAAGACGATGAGAATGGCCGGGAATGTAAGCATTTTGACCATTGCATCCTGCCCCGTAGCAAGTTCAAGTGCATTATCGGTCAATCCGGCGGCGGCATTTTTGGCGCGTGCACTATCAATCCAACTTCCAATAACCGGTTGGAAGATAGCCGAAGAAAACATCCCAGCGCCACCGACGATCGACATCCCCAAAGCCCCGCTTTTAGGTACGCGTTGTGCGGTTGCACCAACCATCACCGGCCAAAAATAGCAGATACCAATGGCAAAAATAACCGTCGCGACATACGCCATCGGTCCTGTCACAACACTAAACATATAAATGCCGATGGCTGTCAAAATCGAACCACCCAACAATACGCCCGTTTGGCCCAACGCCCGTACCACGGGGCCGGCGAAAAACCTCCCCACAGCCATCAACCCGCTGGTTAGTGCCAATATCAACATGGGCTCCGCACCGCTAGCTGCCATGATTACACTTACCCACTGATTGGGGCCGAATTCTGAAATCGCGGTAAGGAACATGCAGAAGAAAATGAACAGGAACGTTGGCGTAAACATGGCACGGACGTTTTGTCCCAGTGATGCTGCTTCTTCCACTTGGGGTTTCGGAAACGCCTTACCGAAGAACAAGAACGCATAGATCACCGTCGGAACCATGGTAATCCACATTTGGAGTTCCCAACCTAGATTTAAGCTGGTCATGAATTGTGAAATCAATGAACCTAATACGATGCCGCCGGGAAACCACATGTGGAACCGGTTGAGCATCTTATCCATTTTCACGCCCGAGTACATGTCGGCGATCATGGGGTTACAGGCAGCTTCGGTACATCCATTTCCGAAGCCGATGAATAAAGTAGAAAGCAGAAGCGTGGTGTAACCACCCGCATAGATGGTCATGATAATACCGATGGTGTGCGCAATGAAAGCTACTCGCATGATGTTTTTAGGGCCGAACGTGTGGTAAAACAGTCCGCCCAATATCATCGAAATTGGAAATCCGAAGAAAAACATGGAGTTGATAAATCCGAGTTGCGTATCGGTGAGGTTAAACTGTTCACCAAGCTGGGGCAAAATCCCCGCTCTAATGGAAAATGTAAAAGCTGTGGTAATCAGCGCGAAACAAGAACCATTGAATAGCGCACTTCTGTTAATGTTTTCGTTCATCTTTTTTAATGTTTTAACTGGTTAATCCTGATTGTTTTTTCTAATACCGATTCGAGATACAAATGAAGCGTTGAAAATACGATGTTTATCGTCAGTTTCTAAATTTTGTTTATAAAATTAAAAACCGGTCATAAAATGGTTACGCAGAAATGCAATCCCTTTGATGGCGATATCTTCCCGGGAGGGTTCGAAATCACGCCAAATGGAAGCAGCTTTAGCAACCACTTTAACCGCTGGTGTAAACGATTCGATGACCAAGCTCCCCCGGTAATTGACTTCCTTCAATGCTTCGCGTATGCTATCCCAATCGATATGGTCCCCACCGGGTGCGCCCCGGTCGCAACCACATGCATGGACATGCAATAGGCGATGCCCCGCTTTCCGGATGGCAGCGGCCGAATCTTTCTCTTCGATATTCATATGGTAGGTATCTAACAGGATACCGATAGCTTGATGGCCAACTTCGTCGACAAGTGCTACGGCCTGATCGGCGGTATTGATAAAGTCGGTTTCATAACGGTTCAGTGGCTCCAAAGCTAACTTAACCCCTAAGTCGCCAGCCCGATCCGCTAGGTGTTGTAGGTGCGACACCACGACATCCCATTGCCTACGGTATTCGTCGCGGGGTGTTTGTTCGGCTCGTCCCACTGTGGAATACATTGGGCCAACCATAACTGGGCACTCGATTTCTGCCATCAGTTCCATCGTTTGGGTAATGTATTCAATAGCTGCCTGCTGTTCCGCTGGTGTGCCGCGCAGATCGCGTCCCGGTCCCATAGCAGCACAGATTGATGAACAGCTGAGGCCGTGTTGATCGAGCGCTTGTTTGACGATACCAGCGTCTATGTGCGAGGTGTCTTCCAAGGCGATTTCAACGGCATCGCAGCCCCAAGCTTTGAATTGCTCGAAGATCTCCACCTGTTCGCTGGTAAATGGCGAGGTGAGCAGAAATGTATTGACTCCTATTTTTAACATATTTTTGTTTTTAGCAAATCCACTTACACAAGTATTAGTCTTTTTTTATCCTGAAATCTGCCGGGAACTGTCCACGCTTGAAATCGTCAAACCCGAACATGGTCGGGGTGTAGGTTGAAACGAATGATACGTCGGCCTGTTGGGGAATAGCCGTTTCCAAACCGGTAGCCCAGAAGCAGGCGTTGACTAATAGTCGTCGGAGGCCGGCACTTTGGAGGTCTACTGAAGCACCCATGGTCGTCGTGAAGGCCTTTCCTTGGTCTCCACCGGGTAGCTGGTATGTCCGTGTCCAAGCGATAGGTAGCATCTCCTTTTCGGTATTGATCGGCGCATCGGCCGTCATTCCACTGGTCGACTGTCCATAAAGCAATATGGTTGCGTCGTTGAGCGCTCCCACGGTGTACACGTCCGTAGGGCCCCAGATGTCATCGACACCCGTCAACACAGGATGCGTGGCATTGGCTTCGTTGATTACTGCGCGGGTACCTTCATTTCCGTGATCACCGTGGTGGCTTACCCATGTTTCGCCAAGGACTACTTTGCCGAAGCCCATTTCCCATCCCGGCACGCTGCTTTGGAAGTCGTATTTAGCGTATTGATCTTCTTTGTTCTTAGCGTAGTGAAAAGCATGGGTAGCAGTCCGGAGACCGATTACCGGTTTGCCCGCCATGAGGTAGTCATCGATATAACGCATCTGCTCGGGCGGAAGCTCACGGAATCGGGTGAAGACGACCATTAAATCGGCAGTTTCCAGCGCTTGGAGCCCAGGTATGTTGGACTGTTGGTTGGGGTCGATTTCCCCGCTCTCCGGGTTGAGGGAAAACAGGACGGTACAAGTAAATCCCGATCGTTTAGCCAGGATCTGCGCCAGCATGGGCAGGGCCTCCTCAGAGCGGTACTCCTCATCACCACTTATCAGTACGATATGTTTACCTTCTCCCGGCCCATCACCCCCCTCATAGGTGACCCATTGGTCCGACTGTTGGGGTTGTTGTTCCGTATCCGATGCCGTACTATTACCTGTGCAGCATGTGGCACTGAACCATAAGGCCACTAGTAGAAAAAACGGTTTATTTTTCATCTGTCTAAATTTTTCTTCCATGGCGATGAAGCTGTCATGGTTTAATCATTCCCCTGTGAGATTTGAAAACCATGACGGTTTCATTTATGCATCCACTATTTACTTCTCAAGGCATCGATGAATTCGCCACGTTAAGTTTCCAGCTGTCAGATATCGTCCTTGACGAATCGATTTTCAATTATTGTTAAGTGTTGTCCGCTCGCCATCCGTGTGCGTTGCGCACGCTCACCAGCGCGGCCAATATGTCATTCCATGTCTCCTGTTTATTAAGCACAGCGTTAGGAAACATGCAACCGTCCCAGCAGATATGATTGAATTTTTTGGTAAGCTGTCCTTGTTCATCACGCAACCAGTGACCGGCATCCACGGCGATGTCCAGCTTGCCGTTCGGGTCATTGGGTAGGCAGTGGCGGCCTGTCTTATCATGCGAACCCGATCCGAATACCGTGCCATCGTTTTGCGCTACATGGAAGTCGATGGTCCAGGGGCGCAATGCGCGGGTAAGCGTTTTGAGCCCTTCAGTGAGGGTTGCGCGGTCGCTCCACTCGAAATCGGCCGGAAGAATCCGGTCTTCGGGCTTGTTATAGCCCAATAGGTACAAAAACGTGTGGGACATATCGGCTTGGAAGCCGATATTCGGTCGGTCTACTGCTTCCAGTGTATCCAGCATGGCGCGCCAGCTATGCATCCCGCCCCAGCATATTTCACCCTCCGCAGCGAGCTGTTCACCGTAATCCGCTGCCACATCGCACGCGGCCCGGAATGTTTCCGCGATGAGTTTCGTGTTGCCTACCGGGTCCTCGGCCCATGCCGCCGGCGAACACGACGAGTCGATGCGTATCACGCCAAAAGGACGGACGCCCAACTCACGCAGTTGTTGCCCGAACTGGCAAGCTTTCCGGACCATTTCCACAAATGTTTTGCGGCTTTCTTCACTGCCGATGGCCGATCCGGCCCAAATGGGGGCAACGAGCGAACCGATATTCAAGCCATGGCCCGCTACTTTATCTGCCAGGCGTTTCACCTCGTCGCTGCCGCCATTGATATCCACGTGTGGCTCCAACAGCCCGATATCGACGCCGTCGAATTTCACCCCCTCGACATCTGCTGCCGCAGTAAAGGCGAGGAGGTCGTCAAAAGGGATAACAGGTTCTGAATCGGGCCCCTTGCCCACGATACCCGGCCAAGTTGCGTTGTGTAATTTCGGAAAATTATTCGTTGCATCCATATCTTTACTATTAATGAAAGGTAAACTTAGATAAATTTCTTTTGTATACCATACAATCGCGTTGCATATAAAAGGAAGTTATTGATTTCTCCGCTCCCATAACATAAATAAATACGCGGGCAGGAATCAATAAAACCATGCGGTGAATATACGGTTACGATATCACTAAGTCGGGATTTTCCGGTCCGAAGTGCTTTAACATCACGATAGGATCGGTCTTCGACAAGTTTGTGATTTTGACGCCCGCCTGTGCTGCAGATTCGCTCACGAAGTATTCATCGTAGGTGAGTTGGCCATAGCGGATAAGCGCAGGGGTCTCAATGTCCCATACACCCATTTTACCATGACCTTGCATCATGATCATGCCATAGGCGGCCGCGTCGTGGATGGTTACGGTTGCCCCGGGCAATACCGTCAATTCCTTGGCACTGAATGCTTCCGATTTGTAGCAGATCCATTTTTCGGAGTACCCGGCGGCATTCATTTCCGCTTCGCTACGAACGGGAAGCGGTGGCATAAACCGGTTCTGCATCGTGTTGGGGTCGAGGTTGAGGTCCCAATCGAGAACGTCGATTAGCTCATCAAAGTCGCCCATGCGATCTTCGGGCGTGCATTTCCACAGCAGCTCTTCGGGGATGATAGCTTCGTTGACCAGCGATTGATACATAGCGAACACGTCTGATGCTTTCTGCGGTTCGTAGGTGCATAAGCTACCGGGTGCGTGCAGCAAGCCGGGAGGAACGTCCCATCCTGTTCCCGGTTCTAGACGATAGGCCTGCGAGAAATTGGTTATTTTATTGTCGCCCTTTGTAAAGTTTTCCAGGCACTCCCGTATTTGCGCTTTGGTTGTGCCGGGAGCCAATCCAATGAACGTATAAGGGTAATCGCCGCCATGGTTATTCAACTGCGGGGGAAAGTAATAAGCTTCGGGTTTTCCCTTTTGACCGACGAGTGCAGCTTTTTCGTCGTTATGGTGGACGTGGTGGGGCAGGGGCCCCATGTTGTCAAAAAATTTGGAATACATCGGCCAACTGCCGTGTTCGTCCCAAATTCGAGATCCGATCAATTCGCCTTTTAGTTCGTTTACGGCATCGCGGAGAAGGAATTGTACCGTTTTTCCATTTTCTTCGTAAACCACTTGGCTTAGCCCTTCGTTTTCGCCCGTAAGTGGTCCGTTTTCTGCCGGTGTAGTGGATGATAGCCAGCGTTCATCTATACCACCGCGGACTCCACCTAGCACATAATAATCATCGGGGTGGAGCTTGATTCGCCGTCCCGGCACACAGAAAGAGCGCGGTACCCAAGTGGGGGCCAGCCTCAGTATTCCGGAACCGGAATTAAATGCGTCGCGAATTAACTGTTTCGTGTTCATAATATATTTTTGTTTTTTCGTTTTTTTTGTTCTGTCTTATTATGCTACATGTACCGGAGAAGCCACCGTTTTATTTGCTTATAGCTTCTTACTATCTGTGCCTGTTTGCTTTAAAAACTGCGCAATGTCGTCCGCATTTTTGTGGATACGTATCGTCACACCATAGTGGCGCCGTTCGTCGGGTTGCAGTACAATCAATGATCCATCCTCTTTGGCCCTCGATTGCCCAATGGGCGGGTGGGTACCGGGTTCTATGCCTACGACGTATTCCCCGGGGCCCCAGTGCTGCCAATTGGTCATCCACGGAAGCTGTGATTTTTCAAATTCGACGGCCAATGCGATTCCCAGGCGACGGTTATGTATCCCGCATTTGCATATGCCATCCCTATCTGCGGCGATATCGATAAATGCCGCTTCCTCTCCACTGCCCACATGGTCTTCCAAGGGCGGTTTCCCTTTTTTAAAAGAAAATCCTTCCTTGAAGATTTTCGCCTTGTCATTTCCTTCGCGCGACGTCCACTTCCCCTGCCAGCAGATATCCGCTTCTTCATCTATTAGGGGCCAGCCGAGGTTCATGTGATAAAGTAACATATGTGGTGCTGGTACGTTTCCGGTGTTGACGACTTCATCATCGATACGGATAATGGCCTCGCCTAGTCGGCTTGAGATGGTTCGGCGCATGGTGAGCTGGACACCCAAGGGTTGCGACTGCTTTACCATGCCGGTAATCCGCATATCTAACTGTCCGCTGGCGGGGTCGGGTTGGACGATAGATTCGATGGTGGCGGGAAGGCCGCTATATTGGCCGTGAAGCCCACGTTCGCCGGTAGCGTCAGACTCCGGCCCTCCGATGTGGTCGAGGCCGCAGGTGGTCAGCAATCCACCGCCGAATGCATGTAGCCATTCGATGCCGTGATAGGGTCGGAGGGTGGGTGCAGTGATACCCACATGGCTTATCCACGCTAAGCCGTGTGCATTATATTGCGCATCCGCTATGTCCAAGCCGCGATCTATAACCACCTTATATCGGAGCCCCGATCCCGTATTTATCCAGGCAATACGGGTACCTTTTCCTGCGCCGTTATCAAGCACAGCGGTTTCGATACCACCCACCTGCAGCGGATTGGAGACCTTATTTTTCCAGTCGGGCAGCCGGTTCATCTTCACTTTTTATAAATCGCATTTTCTTCATTGCCGCCGGCCATCAGATAGGCCAGGAGATCTTTCAATTCCTCGGGGTTCAATACGTTCAACGAACCCGGGGGCATGATAGAGATTTTAGATTCTTTTATTTCCGCTACGTCATTCTTTGGTATTTCCCTCAATTCCTGGGGCGCATATGGGTTTTGGGATACGGAATAGGTTTCCTCTCCCTCATTGATCAACCGGCCCATGACGGATGAACCGTCTTTCAGTACAAACACTTTGCTGCCGTATTGGTCGGAAATCGCGTCGCCGGGCTCAATGATAGCCGTCAGCATATCCCGCACGGAGAATCGTGTACCCAATTGGGTAAGGTCCGGCCCGACGGCACCGCCTTCATTCTGCATGGTATGGCAGGAGGCACATCTTACCGCCGCGAAGAGCGACTTACCACGTTCGAAGTCACGCGTTCCTTCATTCTCTTCGACTGTTTTCAGCGCATCATCGATTTTCCAGTTCTTGCCCGGTCCTTTCGGCGGTTCGATGTCTTCGAACAAGTCTTTCCCGGATTCTGTCAACAGCGAATCGCCGGAAATGGTATTATAATGCTCGAATTGATCAGCGGGCACTTTTTCCAGTGCTGCTTTCCTTGCTGCATCGACGAAGCCTACATAACTATGACCGCCTTTGTAACCAAATGCATTGTAATACCAGTTGAAATACCGTTCATACAGTGCAGGGGTCCATCCAGCGGTAGCTTTGCTTAGTGCAGTGGCAAAATAGATCTGCTGGGCTGGGGGTGTCTTGGCTAATGTACTGGCAATCGTCATTCCATAATCGGGATTGCGCAGGATGAGGTCTGAAGAACTTGTCAGGGTGGGCTCGGTTGTGGTTGAGTCGTCTTCTCCGTTTTCGAGGAGTGTGAGCGTCCGCTCCGTCGCATAGGGCGCTCCGATATGGATCAGTACTTTGCTCAATTCCCGGTTTAAGGCGTTGTCGTTTGCTGGATAGTGATCTGAAAAATAGCCGAAGAGCCGATTGGTGATTTCGGGTTTCACATTTCCCATCCGGTATAGGGAAACTTCAATGGTACGCAACAGGGCAATCTTACTTTCTTTTGAAATCCGGCCAAAATCAATGGTCATTAATTTACGGAGCATAATTGGCTGGAGTATGGGGTCACCCATTTTGGCCATGGCCAACAGGGCGTGGGTTACGGTGCGGATATTCCGTTCGCGGAAAGCTTTTTTACCCCATGTGGCAACAGGTTGATGCATTAACGCCATCGTGGCCGCATAACGTATATGGCGGTCGTTGTGGTCGAGATATGGCCATACTTCGTTGACGACGTTTGTATCTGGAGCCGACTCGAAATAGCTTTCGATTTTCCTGCGGATGGCCATTTCCTCGGTGATGTCATCCTCCTTCGCCGGTTTTACCTTGATCTTTTCATGGTTTTTATAAGAAACGCGATAAAGGTCCGATTCCAACCGCCGTCCGCCGGTAAGGAAATACAGCGAACCATCCGGCCCGATTTCGCCATCGGTTAGCGGCAATGGTACGCCCGAGAGGAACTCCTCAGCAGATACCCTATACGAGGCGCCTTGTTGTTCTAAATTTACCGTGTAGATAATACCAAAGCTCCAATCAAATGCAAACAAGCTATTTCGGTATTTCGCAGGGAATTTTGCTTTTCCACCGTATAGAAGATTGGTCGGAGAACCTTGGCCGATATTGAGCAGGGACGGCAATGCGTCGGGGTAGTAGGTAGGCCATTTGCTATTCCCTGTGCGCCATCCGAATTCGGCTCCTTTGGTAACATGCAGCAGGCGCGTAGGACGATACCAGGGCATGCCAAAATCCCATTCCATATCCGAATCGTAGGCAAATAGTTCGCCGTCGTTGTTGAACGTGATGTCGAAGGTGTTGCGGAAGCCGCCGGCAATCAATTGCCATTCTTTTCCTAACGAATCTGTCTTCACAATGAAACCACCCGGCGCCATTCGGTCATTGGCATGGCCACGTGGATCTTTTATTAATTGAAAGATATTGTCTTCTTTCCAGTTTGATGGTAACAAGTAGCTATCCATTTCGGGTACATCCGTATGATTACCCAATACCAGGTAAAGCGATTCGCCATCTGGTGCAAGAATGATGCTATGGGGTCCGTGTTCGCCTTCACCATGGAATAACTTCAATTGTGTGATTTCGTCAAACTGATCGTCATTATCAGTATCTTTCAGTCGATAGAGGCCACTGCTTTTTTCCATCTTACCATGGCCGTTGTGGTTTACCAACACGTACAGGCTATTGAATGCCCAAAGCAGTCCTTGGGCATATCCCATTCCTATTTTGGTTTGGGTACTGTCGTTTTCCCATTGATCTTGGGGGAAAACAAGCTGCTGCGGTTCGCTGGTCAGTGTGTCGGAGCCGATTTCCGGCATTTCCAGGCGGTAAAGTGCCCCATACTGATCGGAAGTGATCATCCGTCCTTTGTCATCGAATGTCATAGACACCCAAGACCCTTTTTTGTTTTCCGACGGGCTGTAGAGGTGTTCAACCACAAAATCCGTGGCTACCGTGATTTTTTCTACCTTAGGTTTCTTTGTTACGGGATCTTTGTCGGTGTCTTCTGGTTGGCATGCCGTTACCATTAATAACGAAATGCATACGGCGATGAAGCCGGTTTTTTTTCTGATGAATGTTTGCATATATCTGTTTAGCATGAAAAATACGTGTAACAAATACCTTGAAGGTGCCTGTTAGCCATCAATCTGTCACGTTTGCTCGATTGATTTATTGTCCAAATGTGAAAGACCCGATACCCACGACGAGTGGATGTCGCTGTTGGTTTTTGTCGGTGATTGGCTTTTGTGTGATCGGCAACGCCCTTTTAGTACTGTACTTGATATTGAGTAACATAAAATAATAGCTAACTGGTGTCCACAATGCTACTACGTTTGCCGTAAAATTTCATCCTGCACTGTCCTGATATACGTGTTCAAGCGCCGTTATTTCAATGGGTGTTCCCTGAGCAGTTCTTCCGGTGAATAGAATCCTTTTTTATCGGCGATGGCCGCACGGATGGCTTTCACCTGGTCAGCATCGACGGGTGTTCCCTTGTTGCCGAACGAGTTTTTAACGTAGGTAAGTACGGCTGCCACTTCTTCATCGTTCAGCAGGCCACCGAAGGGAGTCATCGGCACCTGGCCCGGGTATTTCTTGCCCAGTACTTCGATAGGTCCATGCAATCCATTCAAGGTCAGCTTGATCAGGCGGTCATCGTCACCCAATACCCATCGGGAACCAGCAAGTGGTGGGAATCCGGAATTGGGTAATCCCTTACCGTCTGCCTGATGGCAGGTAATGCAAAAGCCTTCGCGTTGGAAAATCAGTTGGCCTTGCTTGAAGCGTGCTAGCTCAGCTCCTTTCAAATCGGTGTTGACGGCAGCGGCTGCCTCGGTTTCAGCCGGAGTGGTGGCATTTCCCAACCGGGTTGCGACCGTGTGGTAGGCATCGGCCATCCAACTGTCAATAGGGTGTTTGGCAGCTTCTTCCACGATGGGAGTTGCTTTGTCTTTATCCAGCCAGGACGCGGCGACGATGGCTTCCAAGCGTACACGCCCGTGTTGGTCGGCGGCGGCTTCTTGCAATAGCTGTGCTTGGTCTTTTACTTGGTGGCCTGTGTAGCGAAGTACCCTTACAGCCGCGGCGCGTACGCGATAATCGTTGGCATGTAATAGCTTGCGCAGCAGCGGCTGGTCGACACGGTTGAGCCCCCAGCTTACCCAAAGGCCTTCCAGCAGGTGGTGTTCATATCGAGGGTCGTTTTTATCGAGCCCCTCCAACCAGGGGCCAAGTTGCTCCAATACCTGATCGGCATCACGGCCACGGAGTTCACGACGTGTGCGATAGCGGGTCCGGTATTCGGGTAGTTTCAGGTTGTCCAGGAGTGCGGCGATATCGGCTCCAGCGATGGTAGCGGGCTTGACCAATGGTCGCGACGGGTAGGTGATACGATATATGCGGCCATGGGTATGGTCGCGCAGCGGATCACGTTGATTATGTTGCATATGGCCTATCAGTACATTGTGCCAATCAACGACATATAGTGAGCCATCGGGCGCGAATTCCATGTCAACAGGCCGGAAGTTCGGATCGTCCGATCGCATCAAGTCTTGCCGGTGGTAGCTGCGGTAGCCTGTTCCGTCCTCTACCACGGCATGCTGTTTTGTACCTAGGAAACCAATGGTGTTGTTGATGAGCATATCACCTTGTACTTCATCGGGGAAATGGCGGCTGGATATAAATTCGAGCCCCGATGTGGGGCGCACACGGTGGGCATCTTCAATCAGGTTCCTGGCTTTTGGGTTCGCTTTGCCATAGATCGGTTTCAGCGATCCGGGCATCATCCATGTCACATCGGGGCCCGAGGTTTCCGCGTAGAAGTTTTGACCCCAATCATCGAAGGTGATGCCCCATGGGTTTGGGATGGAAAGTTGGGCAGTGTATTCCAACTTATGCCGGGCAGGGTTATAGCGGAAAAAACCACCATTGGTAGCGCGAACCGGCCCATAGGGCGTTTCGATATCGCTCAATAGGAATACCCCTTGTCCCATGTATATAGCGCCTGAAGGGTCACTGGTGTAGGCATGGTGAGCATGGTGGGTATCGTGGTCGTCGAAGCCGCTCAGCAGGACTTCCTTTTTATCTGCCTTATCGTCGCCGTCGGTGTCCACGAGAAGTACCAAGTTCGTCCCTTGCGAAACGTAGACGCCTTCCGGGGCCAATTCGAATCCCATGGGCAAGTGTAGGTTGTCGGCAAAGATGATCTGTTTGTCTGCTTTCCCATCGTTGTCGGTATCCTCCAGTATCAATAGCTTGTCCGTCGGTTTTGGGTCGCCCGGTTTCCAGTGGGGATAAGAGGGCATGGTGGCTACCCATAGTCGTCCCCGGTTGTCGAATGTAAGCTGTACGGGTTTCTGTAGGTCGGGGAATTCCTGCTCCGATGCGAACAGGTCGATTTCATAACCCGGTGCCATGTGGAATTTAGCCAATGCTTCTTCTCCGTAGAGGTATCTTGGGAGGGGCGAATCCGTGTTACGCGGCAGGTAATTGGTTTCGACTTTGGGCAGTACGGTGGTGGTCGCATCGGCGCTGTCTAGGTCCATCCGAATTCCCTGTGTCGCTTTCCAGATAGCTTGGTCGCGGATGTCCGTCATCTCACGTATTTTGGCGAACTCGGCTGGATAATTGTCAGGGCCGAACGGGTCGTAACGGCGCCCGAACGCCTGCACCCCGTTGGGGTGTTTGAAATCTTGGAACCAAAGCCAATTTTTTTCCATTACGGCGTCGTGAACCAGCTGGCGATGGGTATCATCCATTCCCTCCACGCGGCCGAAAACGGCATCAACCAGTCGTGCCGAAAATTCACGGTATCCCGCATCGTTGAGTTGGAAACCGTCGATGGTCATCGGATTGTCGCTTCGGTTGTACAATTTGCTGATTGGGTGGTACATGTCCACGAAAAGTACGCCATTTTCACGGGTTACCTCCGCCATGGCTTCGGTATACATGGCCAGGCGTTTGTTTTCCTTCTCGCCATCGGGCAGGTCGTAATCATCAGAACGATCTTCAAAGGCGATAGGTGATACGATGGCCAGTCGTGGCGGCGTGGAACCATTGTAATGCTGTTGCAGGGTATATTTAATAAATGCGTCGAGTTCCTTCCGGTATTGTTGCAACCCTTCTTCGCCACGGAAAGACTCCGTATATCCGAAAAACGCAATGATGATGTCGGCTTGGTGCCGGACCAGCCATTCATCGGGCGTTTCCCAGTGCCCCTGCGTATTGGGGTCATTCAGCAGGTCGGTGTCGGATTGAAGCGTGTCGGCGCCCGGGAATGCCCAAGGGGAGGGGCGGCCCGAATGGGGGCGGAAGCCCGGCGTGTTCCCACCGTCGCACATGTTTCGGATGTACAGCAGGCTGTCGGGATACCGGAGGTACATCTCGGTTTCAAAATAGCCATAGTTCATCATCCGTGCCCCGAGGTTGTTGCCCACGAGGATGATATGGTCTCCATGCTGGAGCGTTAATGGCTTTTGTGCGGGGGCACTGCATTGGAAAGCACAGCTGGCCGTAACCAGCATACCTACGAAAGCCAACGGCCTTAAAAGACCGCTCACACGGCGTTTAATATTTACTGATTTAATACGTGTACCGACGTTTGCATCAACTTGCATGTTAATTCTTAAGCGTTATAATTGGGCCGGATAACCTCATGCGGCCACTAATTGGAGAATGCAATGGTACTTTATTTGCTACAAAAAATCATCCTGCACTGTCCTGATTAACATGCGAGCGGCATCTCGCCGGCGCCCCATGAATTAAACCCATCAGATGTCGTTATAGAAACGTTGATTTGCAAACGGTAATGGCGGCGACAATTGGTTGATTGAGAGAGGAAAAGTGGGTGTTTCGAAGTACTTCCGAAACACCCTTTTTTAGCTATTGTTAATAAGCGTACTTGTCTATCTTATCGATTTGGTTATTGTCTTTG
>NZ_JBMQOC010000043.1:0-4401 GCF_053550995.1 Parapedobacter sp. | reverse complement strand
TGCCGGATGGCTGGTCCTCTTTGCTGCCTTGGGTCTTCCTTTAGGTCTGTGGCTACTCATGAGCGCCGATGAGCGGTGGGTAAAGGCGTCATTGGCGGTCCTGTTAATCTTATTTGCGATGTATTCGCTATTCGGCCGGCCCTTCACGTTGTCATCCGACAGTAAGCTGGGCTTGTTCGTTTGCGGCCTACTATCGGGCGTCCTAGGTGGAGCGTACGGCCTGAACGGCCCTCCATTGGTAGTTTACGGCGCAATGCGTCAATGGTCCGCCCAACATTTCAGGGCGACCTTACAGGGCTACTTCCTCCCGGCGAGCCTAATGGGTACCATCGGTTACTGGTTAAACGGACTGTGGGTAATGCAGGTCACGACCCTTTTCCTTTGGAGCCTTCCCGCCATTATCCTGGCCATTTTTCTAGGGAGAGCTATCAACCGCCGGATGCAAGGTACCCGTTTCTTCAACTACCTATACATCGGTCTGATTAGCATTGGGATCATCCTGCTGCTGCAATCGGTGCGTTGATTTCAGATCCGCTCCATTGGCCGAAAATGCGAAACCGCATTTCCCTACCGTTACAATTCCACCGTAATCGCTGACGCCCCCAAGTTCTTCAACACCTGTTGCATGGAATCAATCATTTGATCAGGCCCGCAGACGTAAAAATCCTGATCAAAATCCCTTATCTTGTCTTTTAAGTAGGCCTCATCAATACGCCCATGATCATAACCGGGAGCATTTTCATCCGTAACTGTGTTGATGAAATTTTCACCCAGCATTTCAGTGAATTCATCCTTCAGTATAATATCCGCCGCTGTTTTGTTGGAGCAGATCAACTTATTATTACCGATTTCCCCATCTTTATATAGCTGTCGGAAAATAGCGATGAATGGCGTGACGCCAGCTCCACCAGCAATAAAGGTTCCTTCGCCTTTATATTGTATAGCGCCCCATACGTCGTGCAAAACAAGCTCATCTCCCGGCTTCAACAATCCCAGTTGATGGGTCACTTCCTGGTGTTCATCATATATTTTGATAGTAAACTCCAAGAAATCCCATGCGTTGAGCGAGGTGAAGGTAAAGGGGTTTCGCTTATCCAGCCAGCCAGCCTTATTGATCGTTACTTCGGTAGCCTGTCCGGGAACGAAGGTGTAGCCCTTGGGCTTTTCCACGCGGAACCGTTTTACATCATGGGTATCGGGCTCTACGGACAAGATTTTAACAATATATTTCTCTTCCATGGCTTTTATATTGAAATGATAACTATTGATTGCAGGCGCAGGGTGAAGCGCCTCGCAATGGTATCGGCAATATACAAACTTTTCAAGCAAATTCAGCAATCGGTTCAGCGGCGCCGTTTATCCTTCGCCGGCGCCTTCGCTTGTTTCATCTCCCCCCGTACCGTCGCCCGTCTCTTCGTCGGCAGGCTTCTCAATTTCATAATCCGCTGGATAAGCAGTACCCGTAAATTCGGTTCGTACCGACCGCTTACCTTCGGTATCATATGAATAAATCTCGAAATAGTACGTGTTTGCCACCAAGGGTTTGATTTCTACCACTAAGGAGTCGGCAGAAGCCATGGACTGCCGGTTGAAAGGCACAGACAAAGAATCGCGTCGCTCATCCCAGAAAATCCGGAACTCATTGATGTCCGGATCGGTGGGGATTTTCCAGACTGCGGTTACCATTTCGTTTCCACTAAGGGTATACACATCGAGCACACGCCCCGCATAAATCCGTTCTCCGTCTTCGATATATTCTTTATAAGTGTTGTCCATCTTGCCGCAAGCGGCAGTAACCAGTATGAATACAATCCCTAATAGCAGGTGTTTTTTCAGGTTCTTTTGCATATCAACTTGTTATTTAGAGTATACGTATTTTAATGGATTCATTTCTCATTTTCGCCATACAAATCCAGTTCCATCAGGTGGAACATACCGGCAACCCACGATTCCAGCACCTTGAACCGGATATAACGTACCTTAGGTGTTCCCGCTGGAAAATTAAATTCATGGCCCTTATTTGCTAACTCGTTATCTTCATTGGAGTTCGTGCCCGGTGGTTGACCGGATGGCTTGATGATTTCATACGTGCCCAAAAATTGCCATTTTTCGTCCCACGCACCATCGGCAGAAGGCACCTCAGCCATTCCATACAGTTCGAAACGACGTGGATTGGCATGGTTATATTGCCAACCACTAAGTCGTTGGTGGACCACGAACCGGCTTAACGCCACCGTCTGGCCCAAATCAAAAGTAAACCACTGGGGCATGCCGCCTGGGGGGTGTTCGGGTGTATGGAATCCGGAACCACGGTTATCATCCCAAAGCCGAGGCATCACCCAGCCGAAAGCATCCCGCTGGTCGGTCGGCAATACATACGGACTAAACTTGGTTTTATCGATTTTTTCTTCGAGCAGCGGCACTCCTGTCCAGAAAATGGTATCGCTGAAATTCTGGTACTGATCCCGTACGGTAAGCCCCATCGTGACAGACTCGTTCTTCATACCGCGGGTATTGAACACAATGGTGTCGGCCGACGAATATTCGGTATAGGCCTCCTGCCACTGCCCCAAACTGTCTTTCAATAAGATGAGTGTGGCGAGTGGCGATTTTGCTGGATTATCCACCTTCACCAATACACCGCCATAATCCGGTTGGATATCAACCGTCGTCACGGCGTGCCGGAAAGGCGGTTCGGCCGGCTCAACTTTTACCGTGATGGGCTCCGAAGCCATTTCGGCCCGGTTAACGGCATAAAGCCGGACATCGAACGTCCCGGCACGAACGAAACCTTCTACCCGCAATGTATCGTTGTACACCGACGCCTTTTGATGGAAAATCCGACCATCACCAATATCATACTCCGCCCTTACATAGAGTGCGTTCGAGTTGGTGGGGAGGGTATATTTTATCACCGCCCCACCCGAAAAATTTTCCCGCACTTCCGCGGCAGCAACCGGCTGTGGTTGTTCGGTGTCGTTACTCAGTGGCTTTACCCACGATTGCTCTTTGCAACCGAAAAGGATCCCAATGAAACAGGTTATCCATGCTATTTTTAATGTTTTCATCTTTATTGCGCTTTAATGTTCCTCTTACTAAAACCCGACTTCCATTTACCATCCGGGATTCTGTGCCAGGTTACGGTTCCTGATCAACGTGGTTTCTGCTATGGGCCATAAATAATCGCGCAAGACGAATACGCGATTGTTCAGAATGACCGGCTTATTGAAATCTTCCGCCGAGATACCACGGATATCGAAACCCCGCGTGGGGCGCGTGTAATAGGTCGCTCCCCGCCTCCACCGTCGGATATCCCAGAAATTTTGCCCTTCGAACGCTAGTTCGATCAACCGCTCACGTTGGATGATTTCCCGCAGCCCTTCCTTGGTGTTGGGCTTGTCGGGCTTTGTCGAATATGTCGCCCATGCTTCGCGTACGCCGGGCAACCCGTATTTACTACGGATCCTGTCGAGGATATCAAAGACTTCCTGTGTATTGCCATACGCCTCATTCAATGCCTCGGCATAGGCGAGATACAATGCAGATAACCGGTAGATAGGCCAATGGTAGGGTTCCTGGGCATAGCGGTTCTGTTCAATTAGTGAGGTCGGACTTACGATTTTCTTCACAAACAACCCTGTCACGGAAAACGCATCGATCCGTGTCCTTCCGCTCACTTCATATGCACGCCCCTTGATGAAGAAATAATCATTGGCATTTCCAGAGAACCTACCATTGCCGTACCAAACCCCGCGATCAAAACCTATGGAACCGTAATAACGGGGTTCGCGGTTATAATGTAGCTTGGCCGTAGTTTCTCCCTCCCTGATGTAGTAACGATCCTTCGACACCGCCTTTTGCAATCCAAACCGATCGGCATAATCATAGGTTTTGTCTTCTTCTATCGGCACGCCGTTGTTGCTATAAAACAACTCGGCCATCTCTAGGGTGGGTGCAAGGCTTGCCTGGGTACCTACTGTGGTCCGGCCGGGATCTATTTTCGGCTGTCCGGCAGATTGGTTGACCGTGGAATTGGTATATGCCCAGATGACCTCGGGATTCCAATGGTTGGTAAACGCATTCCGGATATTCAGCGCGTACCGGAGTGAATCGGGGATATCCCGCTGCACGGGTTCCAACTCGTAGGTGTATAATGCGTTTTCGCCCAACTCTTCCGCCGCCGCGATAGCTTCTTCCAACGCCTCTGCTGCCCGGACCCACTTTTCGGCGTCGTACTCACTGTTGACCAAATGAATTCCTCGGTCGTCAACAAAATTGGCATAATCAGGGTTGCCGTTGAATAACGGGCTTGCTGCTGTGAGCAAAATCTCTGCTTTTATAGCCGCAGCTACCGGCTTGATGATCCGGCCGGCCTCTTGTGCCTTACTGAGGTACACGCTT
>NZ_JBMQOC010000042.1:0-23326 GCF_053550995.1 Parapedobacter sp. | reverse complement strand
ATCTGGTCGCCGTTTGGAATGGGGATAAACAGATTATTTACATCTTCAATAGAACCGCGATGCGCTTTATCCAACCGGACAACCAAATCAAACTTACGCTCGTTCTCATAAACCACACCTGCCACTTTCCCTGCAAACGCGGTACTGACTATATCATTGACTTGTGCTACGTTTAAACCGTAATTCGCTATCCGGATACGGTCATATTCAATATTAATCTGCGGTAGGCCGGCTACCCGTTCCACTTGCGGGGCAGTTACGCCGTTCACGGTTTGTATGATCGACGCGACCTCATCGGCATAAATCGCCAGCGAGTCAAGGTTCTCTCCAAAGATTTTCACGGCTACATCCTGCCTGATACCGGTCATCAGCTCATTGAAACGCATTTGTATGGGTTGATTGGCTTCGAAGAACACACCGGGGATGCTTTCCAGTTTCTCCATCATTTCGTTGGCCAGTTCGTCGTACGATTTTTTTATTTCCCATTCCTTTTGGGGTTTCAAGATGATCATTAAATCCGTGGCTTCGGGTGGCATGGGGTCGGTTGGCACTTCGGCAGCCCCGGTTTTACCGACGACCATTTTTACTTCATCGAATTCCTTGATCATCCTGGATGCCTGCATTGAGGTTTCGAGACTTTGGCTCAATGAAGTCCCCTGCGGCAGGATGCAGTGAAAAGCAAAATCGCCTTCTCCCAATCGGGGCAAAAATTCGCCGCCCATTCTGGAAAACAGAAAAATACTGATGGCAAAAAGTCCTACGGAAATAGCTATGACGACATACTTTATATGAATCGCTTTTTCCAATAACGGCCTGTAAATACCTTGAAGATAGTTTATCATTTTATCGGCAAAGCTCTGCTTTGCGACCGGCTTTTTGGATAGACATAGTGCGCTCATCATCGGGATATAGGTAAATGACAGAATGAGCGCGCCTATGATGGCAAAACTAACGGTTTGGGCCATTGGCGTAAACATTTTCCCCTCTATGCCTACCAAGGTTAATATCGGAATATAGACAATGAGGATGATCACTTCCCCGAAAGCGGCGCTTGTACGGATCTTCCTCGCCGATTCGTACACTTCATTATCCATTTCGTTTTGGGTAAACCTATGGGAAGATTTCCTTAAACCGAGGTGGTGCATGGTCGCTTCCACAACAATCAATGAGCCGTCTACAATCAATCCGAAGTCAATTGCCCCCAAACTCATCAAATTCGCCCCCACACCAAATAACCTCATCATCCCCAGTGCGAAAAGCATTGCCAACGGGATTGCCGATGCTACGATCAAGCCCGCCCTGAAGTTCCCCAAGAAGAGTATCAATACAAAAATAACGATCAGCGCACCCTCAATGAGGTTTTTCTCGACCGTGCTTATTGCTCGCCCAACCAAATCTGTCCGATCCAAGTAGGGTTCGATGACCACATCGTCGGGTAAGGAGCGTTGGATAACCGGTATTTTTTCTTTGATGCGACTGACGACGGCCGCACTGTTTTCCCCCTTGAGCATCATGACAATGCCACCTACGGCATCTACCTCGCCATTATAGGTCATCGCACCGTATCGGGTAGCGTGTCCAAACCGTACCTCTGCTACATCTTTGATAAAGATAGGGACGCCACCCAAGTTCTTTACGACGATATTTCCCACATCTTCAAGGGAAGTAACCAAGCCTACGCCCCGGATAAAATAAGCATTCGGCTTTTTGTCGATATAAGCGCCGCCCGTATTTTCATTGTTGGTTTCCAACGCCGTGAAAATATCCGCGATGCTAACGTCCATGGCTTTGATCTTATTGGGGTCTACAGCAACTTCATATTGTTTAAGCAAGCCGCCAAAACTGTTGACTTCAGCGATTCCCGACGTACCATACAGTTGCCGCGCAACAATCCAATCCTGCATCGTCCGCAAATCCATTGCGGAATATTTCCCTTCGCTGCCTTCTTTCGGATGGAGGATATATTGATACACTTCACCTAAACCGGTGCTCACCGGTCCTAATTCCGGCGTACCGGCCCCTTTTGGAATTTGCTCCTCTGCTTCTTTCAGTTTTTCGTTAACCAACTGCCTCGCAAAATAGATGTCCACATCGTCATGGAATACAACCGTTACAACAGAAAGCCCGAACCTGGAAATGCTTCTGATTTCGGCCACATCAGGAATATTAACGATGCTTTGTTCAATGGGAAAAGTAACCAACTGTTCGACTTCCTGTCCGGCCAATGAGGGGGATAGGGTAATGATCTGCACTTGGTTATTTGTAATATCGGGTTGGGCGTCAATGGAAATTTCGGTAGCACTCCATGCCCCCCAAACGACAAGAAACAAGGTCATTAACCCTATAATGAACTTATTCTTTATGGAGAATTTTATAATACTATCTAGCACGTTTAAGACGATTAATGATGAATGAATAACGATAAACCGTAATGATTATAAGCCAGGGAAATACAATCGATGACCCAGACAGATGGCTTTGTGCGGAACGCAACCGGCCACAATCATTAACTCATTAAAAATTATGCATTAATCTTTGGCGGTTGCCATATTTCGCCTATGTAGTAAGGTATAAATTGCGAGATATATGGTGGGTTAGGTTTGGTTAATTCTATTGCCTTAATCTCCGAAAAACTGATGCCATTCCATTGGAACGCCACGGCAGAAACGGCTCCACAACAATTGCACAGGCAAAAAGGGCTGCACATATCGGTTTCATTCGTATGATCGTGGCTATCTTGATGATATTCAGCTATTTGTACCCCATACCTGTCGGCACACGGTATTAGAAACACCGCCAGCATATACATAGCCAATAGGGTAAACAAGATTCTCATGTACCGGCCAAAGGTAATAAAAATGCGCGTATTTTTCCGGCTTTTAACTGGTGTTATTCACCGAGTTGCTTTAGTCCGTCTACGACTCATCCTATACTATTGGTCTCCCTTCACTTTACCCATTTCCCGGAACGTCGACGGGGACATGCCGGTGTGTTTCTTGAAATATTTCACGAAATAAGAGGGGTCGTCAAACCCTAGCTGGTACCCGATTTGATTGACATTCAGATTGATATATAACAACATACGTTGGGCCTCCAACACAATACGTTCCCGTATCATCTGGGAGGGCGTTTTACTCAACAGCTGATTGGTAAGGTCCGAAAGGCTTCTGGGCGATAAATGAAGCAGACTGGCATATTCAGTTATGGCAAACCTTTTTCTGTAATTTTCGTTGATCAAGTTTATAAAATTGACGAGTTGAGCCCTCTTTTCATCCAGCAATTCCGGATATCCGCCAGATTTTTCAAACTCATTTTTTCGGCGCTGCACCTGGATGAGAAATGATTTGAGGTAATTTCTCAATAGCAGCTCTTTGCCAAATTCCGCATCATTTTCCAACTCCTGTTTGATTTGCAATAGGTATCCTTTCAAAATACCACCTAATCCGGCCTCCACACTATAAGACGGCTGTTGATAAGGATTATTGAATAGGCTGCATTTTAGGAAAAAATCTGTTTCATTTTCATTCCCAACCAGAAAAGCCTCGTTGAAATGGATGAGGACCCCTTGATAGCCAATAGATTTATCAAAATAATGGACTTGGTTATTCGCAATGAAAAAGATAGTGTTGTCGGATACATCATACGCGCTGAAATCAACGAAATGTTTTCCTTGCCCATTTTTAAACCATATGATTTGGTAAAAGCTGTGTATGTGCGGTTTGGTTACTTCACTCCGATTTGCTGTCAGGTGGTCGCTTAAGTCAAGTACCGCCAATTGCGGCTTATCGGGCTGATACTGATTAAGATGATATTCATGGATTGCAATGTCTTTTTCTTTGGCCATCGTTGTTCCTTCGCTAGGCTTACCAAGTGGCTAATTTACAAAATTCTCGACAGGACACTACAGATTTCGCGCGCTGGATTGGTTGTCAATGCCGATAAATACCATACATTTTCCCAAATGTCTACCGAAAACCGATGTATAAAAACGGAATTTCGCAACTTAAATGGAATTAAACGAACGGATTGTCATCATAGGCGGTGGGCTAAGCGGGCTTACCCTAGCTTACCTTCTATCAAAAAATAAAATCAATGCTACGGTCCTTGAAGCCTCCTCCCGGTTGGGCGGACGGATACAGACCATTAGGGGCGTCTTAGGGACACCGTTGGAATTGGGCGCGACCTGGTTTTCGGAGATGCACCCACAATTGCTGGCCCTGATCGACGAATTGGGATTGAAGAAATACCCCCAAATTTCCAAAGGCATATCCCTGTTCCAGACCAAGTCGTTCGAGCCACCGCAGCGATTTTTCATACCCGAATCGGAAAGCCCCTCTTACCGGCTTGTGGGAGGCACCCAAGTGTTGGTTGATACATTAGTACAAAAGCTATCGACCGGTACGGTTTTCCCGAATGCGAAAATAACCGCAGTCCGGGAAACGGAGGACAGGATTCTTCTGGAAACAGTTGAAGGCGACACCATGGAGGCTGACAAGGTTGTTATCTGCACACCCCCGCAATTGGCAGTTCGGCATATCAAATTCTCGCCCCAATTGCCCGAGGAATTGAACACCATCTTGCCGAATGTACAAACGTGGATGGCGGGCGCCGTTAAATTCACACTCGAATACGACCGCCCTTTTTGGCGAACAGCAGGGTACTCAGGAATGCTATATAGCCATGCCGGGATTATCATGGAGATGTACGATCACACCAATTTTGAAGAAAATAAATTCGGCTTTACAGGTTTTCTAAATAGTGCTTCAGCGACCTATCCAACGGAGGTCAGAAAGGATTTTGTATTACGCCAGTTGGGTGAGTTACTGGGTGCACCGGCACTGGAGCCCGTGGGGTATTTTGACAAGGTCTGGACAGACGAATTCGTATTGGCCGATCATCAGCTCATCCAACGGCCGCACCAATACAACGGACATCCATTGCTGCGGGAAAGCTATATGGGAGGAAGGCTTTTCTTTGCAGCGACGGAGACCGCTTCTCAATTTCCAGGCTACATGGAGGGCGCTGTCATTGCGGCCCAATCCGTTTTAATAAGGCTTTGAATAACAACCGTGGAACGATGGTAATACCAATATCAAGCAATTGCATTAAAATCTTGAAGGCGATCAGTCCTCAGCGGCGCTGTAACACTTTCCAGCTATTTATCGACCATTTTTTATGTCCAAGGTCGTTAACCACCCTTTCAATCGGGGATAATTTCATGTTTGAGCGTACTTAAATCGGGAGTCTTGTCGGACGAGATGGTGATTACGGTTTGGGTAGTGGAGGTGGTGCCGGTACTCAGCGTCGTCGGAATCAATCTTGATCCTTCATACTGAGCGCCATCTGTAGTGCTGATCGTGAACCTAACCGAAAAACCTCCATCCATGTCGAAGTCATAATCCATGTTAGTGGTATTTTTCACATCATAGGAAATAATAAAGTCGCTTCCCATATGGGTTGTTTCTATATTTGATACCGTAAAATCTGTTGGTTCAAATCGATTCGGAGACTCGGAAGGTTTATCCTTGCTACACGCGGCAAAAGCAATTATTGCCCATAATAAGACTGCTGGGGAAACGGATAATTTGTTTAAATGTGTCTTTTCCATATAACGTATATCTTTGTTGGATTACGGAAAACATTTTACAAAAATTATGCCTTTCATAAGGAAAAGTTGTCAATTTTTCAGCATGCATACAAACATCTTACGATTCATTTTGTTAGTGAATGTACTGGTCGCAACGGGGTCTAACTGACGTCGTGCTTCATATAACCGCAGCATATTCAAATAACTTCAAGCCTTATATTATGGCAAAGACAGATTTCAAAACCATTGACGAGTATCAATCAACGTTCCCTGTCCCTATTCGGGAGCGTATGCAACAAATCCGGGAAGTTGTCAAAGAAGCTGTTCCCGGCATAGAAGAAGTGATCAGCTACCAGATACCAGCCTTCAAGATAGGGAAATTCTTCTTGATCTATTACTCCGCTTATACGAACCACATTTCGCTCTCCAGTCCGTGGAGCGACGAACTGCTGAAAGAGTTTGCCGACGATTTAAAAGGATATAAGGTATCAAGGTCGGCCATACAGCTCCCCAATGACCGACCGTTGCCATTGGACCTCATCAAACGTATTGTGAGCTTCCGGAAAAATGAATACGTGCATCCGGGTTAGGGACCAATTTTCGATCGTTTACTTGGCTGAGATTATTTGCTGAGCGGTATATCCATGGGCGTTTATCGTCACGTTCATTTTCCCATTGACATATTAGTTAAATCAATATGCTTAATGTTATTATGGTTGGGGGTCTTCAATGTGTAACTATCGCCCCCAATATACAACGTATCTGCTTTCGATAAAAAAACCGCCTGTGTGCGGGGTTTCTGTTTATCGGGCAAACCCGCCCCTGTTAGTTCACCATTAGGGCCACTGTACCTTCCGAAATAAGCTTTCGTTTTTCCACGAGGTACGATTGTAATCGGGTTTTTGAGCAACCGGGAAACGCTACCGTCTTCCACCAAAACGAGATGGGATTGGGGGACATGCGTCTTACCTAAGTTATCGATGAGGTAAATATTTTCTACCTTGATTCTAGCTACCGAACCATCGGGGTTATATTCGAGATGATATTTCCCTTTTCCCACATATAAGGTGTCGCCATGAACTCCTTTATACAGTAACGCATCGTCGCCTGGGTTTAACCGATTCAGCAATGGAAGATCCGGTGGCCGTATGGTGTCTTTCGGAGGCGCGGGCGGAGCATCAACGTGGCGAGGCGGAGGTGGCGGCGGCGGAACAGTAATCATTTCAACCGCATCGCCCATAATTTCCACAGCCCCATGTTTGCCTTTCCCACCAAATTTTTGACGGGCCTCAACCGCATTGTATTCAACGATTTTACTGGCCTTTGATACACCGAATATCTTATATTTATCGATCTCCACGCCATTTATCAGAATCAATCGCTGGTCGGTTTTTATAGGTTTGTGCGTTGAATCCGAAAAGCTAGTCTTAAAACGGTAATCGGGCAACAACTCTTGGCCACCTGGCTCTGCTGTGGTATGCTCCATGGCGATGGTAATGAAACCATAATCTTTTTTTACAGTGAACGCCGAGATTGCCAAAAGGCCGGCAACCACAGGAACTGCCAGCAGGTATTTCAAACGAGCAATACCTGCTGATTTCTTAGTTTCTAACATGGAAATTCGTTTTTTTAGTTGGGTGTGATTAAATATAGGATTTACCAACAACCGGTTATCCATTCGACATGCGCTACCGATCAATAACATCGCATAACGATATGCGCCTTCGTGTAAACTGGCCTGTTCATCAGCGAGATACTCATGGTTAAGTTTAGCATCCCTCAGCAATAAATGGGCAAATGGATTGAACCACTGGAAGGCCCGGACAATTTCAAACAACAACACGTCCAAACTATGCCATTGACGAATGTGTACACGCTCGTGTATGATTACTGCTTCGTATGGAGGTGTTCCTTGCGGCATAAAAAGCCAACGGAAAAACGAAAACGGGCCGATACGCTTCTTTACCCACACCATCGTAATACCCTGTTCGCGTGTTTTCGTTCCCCGATAAAAAAGACGTAACAAAACGATTAATGAGCGAAGAAGCCTGAAAAGAACAACAACAACCCCAAGAACATACATATATGAGATGAACCAACCCCAGTCGATACCGTGCGCTGTTGTAACAACAGCTTTGCCAGCAGCCATGGTGCCTTGAACCAAGGTCACCGAAACGCCAACCAAACCCTCTTCCACAACAGATGATGTCGCCGCCTGTTGGATGGAAAGAAATGGAATCGCAAAGGCCAGAATGGGTGAAGCCAATAAAAAGAACCGGTTAAGCACATAGAAACGTTCCCCCTGCAACAATAACCAGTAAAAGGCATAAAGTGCACTTAGGTATGCACTTGCCTCCAGGAGATAATAGCCCCATTCCATATGCTTTATTTTTTGAGTTTCCCGGCCATCTTCAGCAATTCATCCAACGTTTGCGTATCGAGTTTCTTCTCTTCAACGAGGAATGAAACCAAATGCTTGTAGGAATTACCGAAGTAATTGTTCATTATTTTGTCAAAAGCGAAATGCTTGTAATCGGTTTCTGCCACTAAGGGAAAATACACATACGTGTTTCCGTACGCTTTGTGATCTAAAAAACCCTTACCTTCCAATACCCGGATAACGGTTGACACCGTATTATAGGCTGGTTTGGGATGGGGCATGGCGGCCAACACCTCCTTCACCATCGCCTCCTGCCTTTGCCAGATTATGCGCATCACCTCTTCTTCCGCTTTAGTTAGTTCTCTTATCATTATTACTGTTGCTATAAGTAAATAAAGCCCATCAATCAACTACAAATATAGTACTATAAAAATAGTTTATCAACTATTTTTATAGTAATTTCAACAAAACACACATAAATAACTATAACACAACATATTAAAATTGACTATTATTCATTTGGACTCCCCTCTAAAGCAGGCTTTCGGATGTTACTCTTTACCCTATCATGACACCATATTCGTTGCGATTGTTTAAGCTTGCCGTATGGCAATTCGCCACCATTCGTGGCCAATTGCGCAGCATACATACTGAATATAACGAACAAGACATGTCATACTGTACCACCATTCCTAAGCTGACGCCCGAAACCCGTAAAACCCTCCATCAACATTACCACGATAACCATTATGGGTTCCCCATCCATGACGACAATGAGTTATTCGGACGGCTGGTCATGGAAATCAATCAGGCGGGCTTGAGCTGGGAAACCATTCTGCGGAAAGAGGAAGCCTTCCGCCATGCATACAACCAATTCGATGTGGCCAAAGTCGCGGCGTACGGTGAGGCCGACCGTAATCGGTTGCTGGCCGATGCGGGAATCATACGCAACCGGCTTAAAGTCAATGCGGCCATCGAAAATGCAAAAGCGATTGTGGAGATACAACGCGTTTACGGCTCATTTGAGCAATGGCTCGACCACCATCATCCCATGTCGCTACAAGAATGGATGAAATTATTTAAAAAGACATTTAAGTTTACGGGCGGCGAAATTGTGAATGAATTTTTAATGAGCACCGGGTATTTACCCGGTGCTCATGATTCCGATTGCCCCATCCACGCGGCCATACTGGCGGCCAAGCCCAAATGGACGGCCAGATAGCAAGTTACCAGATAACAATCCGCTTTTCTTTCGGGAGGTATAGCTTATCGCCTTCGTTGATGTCAAAAGCTTCGTAAAAGCCATCCACATTGACGAGCGGCCCCACCGCACGGTACTGTGCCGGCGAGTGTGGGTCGGTTTTCACCTGGTTTACCACAAACTGCTCAGTAGTCTTTGTCCGCCAGATGGTGGTCCATGATAGGAAAAACCTTTGTTGCTGGGTAAATCCATCGATAGTACCGGGATTGCCTTTTTCCTTCAAATATAATTGCAATGCATCGTAGGCTACGGAAACACCCCCTAGGTCACCGATGTTCTCGCCTAGTGTAAAACGGCCGTTCACATAAACACCCGGTACGGGCTCATAAGCTTCGAATTGTTCCACCAAGGCACTGGTCGCTTTTTCGAATTGTGTCCGGTCTTCCTCCGTCCACCAGTTGTTCAGGTTACCGTTGCCGTCGTATTGCGAGCCGCTATCATCAAAGCCGTGCGACAGTTCGTGGCCGATTACCGCACCGATACCACCAAAGTTGACCGCTGCATCCGCTTTATAGTCGTAGAAAGGAGGCTGCAGGATGGCCGCAGGAAATACGATTTCATTGCGTGGCGGGCTGTAATAAGCATTCACCGTCTGGGGGGTCATCCCCCATTCCGTTTTATCTACCGGTTTACCTTGCTTGGCACGGTTCTCTTCAAACCGCCACCGCCGCGCATTCAGCACATTCTCGAATAGCGACCCGCCCACTTCCAAGCCTGAATAGTCCTTCCACTTATCCGGGTAGCCGATCTTTACGGTAAACCGGGCCAACTTGGCTAATGCCTTTTCTTTCGTCGCACCAGACATCCACGTGAGCTGCTTGATATGCTGTTCGAACGAGCGGATCAGGTAGTCGACCATTTCTTCAGCGGCCTGCTTAGCTTCCGCTGGGAAATGCTGTTCCACATACAGTTTGCCCAGCACTTCGCCAGCGGTGCGATTAACGAACTCCTGTCCACGCTTATCCAATGCACGCTGCTCCTGTTGGCCACGCAGTGTCCGGCCCCAAAAATCGAAACTGAGCTCATCCAACTCTTTTGTTAGGCTGGTGGCGGCGCCATTGGCGATATGGAAACGGAGAACATCTTTAATGGTTTCCAAATTCTCAGGTTTCAACACTTCGTCCAGCTCCTCGTAGTATTTTATCTCGCTGATGATTACCGTGTCGGTATGGAAACCCAAATCGGTGAGGTATTGGGCGATGTCGATATTCTTTACCAGTCCTTTTAGATCAGCAACAGCTACTGGATTGTAACGTAGCGATGCGTTCCGGATCTCTTCTACCGTGAGCATATGGCTGGCTAGTTCTTTTTCAAACGCGATGATGGAAGGGCCCTTCAGGTCACGCGTACGCTGGCCGATTTCAGGAAATAGCCGGTTGATGTAATCGTTATAATCCGCTAACGTTTTGGTGTTTGACTCATCCACTTTTTGGTAATAGGCGCGTCCCAGCCCTAAGTTGGCAGAGCCGAGGTACACCGTGTTCATGTCACTATTTTTCATGTGCGCAGACACGTGTACACCGAAAAACGGATTACCCCCGATGGGGGCCGTTTCAACGAGGAAACGATAAAGATCATCGAAATTTTCGATGGCATCCACTTGTTGCAACATAGGTTGGATGGGAGTTATCCCAACCTGATTGCGCGCTTCGAAATCCGTGTATGACCGATACAGGTCGGCAATCTTCTGGCCGTCGCTACCTTGGGCATGCGGTTTGGCCAAAGCGTCTTTAAGGATTTCGAGGGTGGCGACATCTGTGTTTTCCCGCAATTCGTCGAAACTTCCCCACCTCGCTTTATCCGATGGGATTTCAACCGTCTTCATCCAATTGCCGTTCACATAGCTATAAAAATCATCTTGCGGCCGGACGGTGTTATCCATTAAACCGAGATTAATGGCCTGATGGGGCTGTTGTGCATGGGCTGTTGTTGCAATCGCCGTAACGATTGCTAGAGTTAAACAATACTTCATGTGCATTTTTTTTGATGGAGCAAACTTAAAAAATATCTGCGAGTAGCTAATTTATTTGCGGAGAGATAAATAAATCGTTACAAGAAAACCAAAAATATCCTATATTTGGCGGAAACAACTCATTACTTCGATGAAACTGGTTTATTCCAACAGCACCCTGCCCTACAGGGACAGGGCTTGAGACCCGGGCTTCCCGTTTCGGGTATCCAATAGGTTTCGGGGGCACTCCCTGAAACCATCCGCGCTTATTTACGTCTTTTTATATCCTCGTTTTTTCCATGTATCACCATCGTGCCCTTGGAAAACCGAATAACCCGTATTATCGCCATGACAAATCCATGGAAAAGAACATTCGCCATCATTTGGAGCGGACAATTTGTATCACTACTGAGCAGTTCTGCCGTCAATTTCGCTATCATCATCTGGCTTAGCCTCGAAACCGGGTCAGCCGAAGTACTAGCATACGCTGCTATCGCCGCGTTTCTACCGCAAACCATCATCGGCCCTTTTGCAGGTGTCTACATTGACCGTTGGGACCGCAAGCGCACGATGATCCTTGCGGACGGTTTTATCGCGGCCTGCACCGGGGTAATGTCGGTATTGTTTTACCTCGGTTATTCCGAGCTGATATTCATTTACCTCCTGTTGGGTCTGCGTTCGGTGGGGTCGGCCTTCCATATGCCGGCTATGCAGGCCTCGGTACCTTTGTTGGCACCTGAGTCTGAACTGCTTCGCATCGGCGGCATCAACCAAGTCATCCAATCGGTCTCCAGTATTGCTGGACCGGCACTGGGCGCATTGGCCATCGGGCTGATGGACATTGGGTACGTATTGCTGCTCGACATTGGCGGGGCCATATTCGCCATTGCCTCGCTCCTGTTAGTGCACATCCCGAACCCCGAAAAAGGAGAATCCGAACAAAGCGCGGGCGTCAGCCAAGTGCTGCGCGACCTTCGCCTGGGTATTGCCGCCGTGACTTCAAACCGGGGTATATCGTGGCTTTTCGGTTTTTCCGTCCTCGCCACTTTCTGCATCATGCCGGTAGCCGTATTGTTCCCGCTGCTCACGTTGCAGCATTTTGGAGGCGGTAAATTCGAAATGAGCGTCATCGAGGTGGTTTGGGGGATCGGGATGCTTGTAGGGGGCGGATTGCTGGGTGTTTTCAAACCGGCAATGAATAAGATCATCATCATCAACGGTATGCATATCCTGCTGGGCCTCAGCTTGGCCGGCTCGGGCTTGCTACCCGCCACGGGATTTATCTTTTTCGTGGCCCTTACCATACTCGGTGGCCTAGCTGCTTCAATCTACAATGCTTCGTTCACAACAGTATTACAGGAACGGATTAATCCCGCTATGCTAGGCCGTGTGTTTTCGATGTATTTCAGCATTGCACTGCTGCCCTCCATGATCGGTTTGCTAAGTACCGGATTCCTTGCCGATACCATTGGCATTACCGTAACCTTCGTCATACTGGGCAGTGTAATCGGTCTGATTGGTCTTATTTCCTTTTTCGTTCCCGAATTGATGCAAGTGGGTATTAAAAAAGAATAATCACTTTCCCGAAAAAAACTTATTGAAGTACCACAATTGGTAACCAATAGACCGCTCCCAATAATCCCAATTATGGGCTCCGGGACCGGTGATATACATATGCGGGATGTTCCGGTCGAGTAATTTGCGGTGCAACTGCTCATTTACGCCATAAAAGAAATCACTGGTTCCGCAATCGATGATGAGAGACAGTGCATTGGGCGTAAGGCGATGGACCAAGTTGACCACCGTATGGCTCTCCCACCGCTCGGGATAGTCAGCATAACTACCTAATCGCTTGGCCATATCCCAATTCAATGGAAACGGGCGTATATCTACACCACCTGCCGTGCTACCCGCGGCGCCATAAACATCGAGATGCCTCATGGCGAGGTAAAGCGCACCGTGCCCACCCATGCTAAGACCAGTGATGGCCCGCCCCTCGCGGGCTGCGAGGGTTTTATACTGCTCATCAACAAACGATATCAGTTCGTCCGACACGAATGTTTCATAGCGGAACGTACTGTCTACCGGGCTGTCCCAATACCAACTGCCATACCCCCCGTCCGGACATACAATAATCAAATCATACCTATCGGCTAAATCTTTGATTTCCGGCACCTTATTCACCCAGTCGGCATAATTTCCGCTATAGCCGTGCAACAGGTACACTACCGGAAAGGAATCGCGCTGGGCATAGGTAGTAGGTTTGACAACAACGGATTTCACGCTTTTACTCATTGCTTCGCTCCAAATGGATATGGTATCCACATCGGCACCGCGCGCATGGGCGATGTAAAGCGCGAATACTGCAAATAATAAACAATATCTCATTTCTTTTGTTGAATGGAGTTGTGTATTGTTAGCCTACGCGGTAAAAATAGGAAATGCTCCGATATTTTATGCCGTTGTGCCCTAAATAATTTCATACCGCGTAAGAGCGTTCCAAATACCGTTCTCTTCCGTGGTATCCGTCACAAAATCTGCCGCGGCCTTTACGTTATCCCCCGCATTGGCCATGGCTATGCCAATACCTGCCGTACGTAGCATCTGGATATCATTTCCACCGTCACCGAATGCCATGGCTTCCGCTGCCGTCAGTCCGTACCGCGCAAAAAACTGTTCCATACCGATTTGCTTGCTGATGCCGCGTGCATTGACATCGATAAACTCGGGGCACCAACGACTTGATTCACAATTTCTCAGCACATTATTGATCAGGTGGAGTTCCTTATTTTCATCGACAAACAGATTTAATTGCAGCACCTCGGTTTCGAGCGCACTGACAAACGGTTTCGCATGTGGCACCTCCAATTTCAGGAGTTTGAACGTCGCTGTTACGTCGTCGGTAATGTCACTGATGAACGACCCTTCGGTTGTCATCACCCCCACGGGAAAGCTTTCGATGGTAGTCAGGTGGTCATACAAGAGTTGGATGTCGTCTACGTCAATCGTATGGCGAAAAAAGGATTGGCCACCTCCGTCTACACAATAACTACCGTTGAATGTGATAAACCCATCGAATCCATAGGGTGCAAGGAATTTGGCATGTTCATAAGATCTCCCTGTCGAAATGATGATTTTTATCCCTTTCGCTTTCAGTAAGGCCAAGGCTTCTACGGTAGAGTCGGGTATGACCTTACTTTTCAGTCCTAAGAGCGTGCCATCGATATCAAAAAAGACGACTTTGATGTTCGGATTCAACATGGCACAAAGGTCGACATTCCTTTGGTGGTTTGCAATTTCCAGTTGCCCTTGTACCTAATTGATAAAATCCGATAGATACAAGCATGGGGTACCGTCTGGTTGAAAGAATCCCCATCCGGTATTCAACGGCCGAGAATCCGCGCTGCCATCAGTATGCCGCAGGTAGCGATTGAATCGGTGATTTCGAAGCGCATAACCATATCCACGGCTTCAGAAAGCGGTATTTTCTTCACTAACAGTTCCTCGGTTTCCTCCGGCTGAGCGTCACCCGGTGTCAACCCCCGCGCCAAGAAAATAAACCCCTCTTCATCGGTCACTGAATTGGATGTGTGCACACGACCGATCTGCTGCCAATGTTCCGCGGTTAAGCCCGTTTCCTCCTTTAGCTCGCGTCGGGCGGTCGTTAGTGGGACTTCCCCTATCGGCCCGCCGCCTTCCGGAATTTCCCATGAATATTCATCCAACGGATATCGATATTGGCCCACGAGATAAACGAAACCATCGTCATCGACCGGGACGATGCCAATCGCTTTGTTCTTGAAATGGACAATGCCATAGATTCCGGGGTTGCCTGCTGGTGTGGTCACGTCGCGATGCTCCACACGTATCCAAGGGTTATCGTAGGCCGTTTTTTTACGTATCGTTTTCCAGTTATTGACTTCCATTTGGTTCATACTGATAAAATGAGAATGACGAATACCCGTATTTCCGCGTTTGTACGAGGCTTGGATGTATAGGAATTTTACGCGTTGTTGCGTGTTCCAAGACCAACCATCCACCTGGCTTTAACAATCCGCCGTCGAAGATACGGCGGGGAATATCGGGCAACTGGGACATTTCGTAAGGCGGGTCGGCGAAAATAAAATCAAACTCGTCTCGGCAAGAGGCGATGAATTTCAACACATCTGCACGGACACCTTTAACCGCAACTAAATCTAACTTTTTGGCCGTGTCGTTGATATACTGGATACACTTGAAGTGGATATCTACAGCAGTGATACGTGCAGCCCCACGAGAGGCCATTTCGAGGGTCATGTTTCCCGTGCCCGCGCAGAGATCCAGCACATCTGTACCTTCGAAATCCATATGGTGCTGCAATACGTTGAATAGCGCTTCCTTCGCCATGTCCGTTGTCGGACGGACAGGAAGGCTGGTTGGCGGCTGGAGCCGTAGTCCGGCGTGGCTACCTCCTATGATTCGCATTGATATAATCCGAACAGTGAAAGAAAACGGTGTTTATGGGACATGGCATCGGCCGGCAGCCCGACGCCCGTATAGGTGCCGCTATCGGCCAATATCGTCTTCCCACCGTAGGCCGACGCACGATCATGATAACCATCGCCTTGCTCGACATCACCAGCCAATAGGATAACAGGTTGTCGGTCTGTCAAGCCGAATTGATGCAACACTGATAACAAGTGATAGGTAAAGTCATCTTCTGTAGTACACTCAAAATCATGCCCGTATAGAAATGTGTTCTTGTCAAATAAAACAACGGTTATATGACAGGCGTGCCGCTCGACAACCATCAGAGGTTGGCTGCTGTCTACCCCTTGGGCAGCGACTGCACTGATCAGCGACCGCACGTGTGGATAGTATTTGGCATGAGGGAATCGGGCGATAAGGTCTTCCAGACCCACATAATTTGTCTGGTAAAGTAGTTTGACATCAAGCGGATCAATGTGGTCAACCCGCATTTCCCCGACACCATCAAAAGGAAGATAATGGCGATAAGTCTCGTGTCGTTGTTCGTCATATACATCCGCGGGGATGAATGTGTACCGGCAATCGGCGACGGCTATTCTCACGGCCGCAAATGCATGCGCGAGTATCTCTGTCGCTTCGGGTGCCGCATTTGCAGAGTCGTAGCTTGCGGCAAACTTGAGCTGCCGGTCCCGATCGACAACGGCCAATTGCTGGATTTCTCCTCCTAAACCGATCAACAGGGTGTAATCCGTTGTTTGCTGCCCATCAAAGTCGGTCGTTGTATATATCATACTGATCTATTTGCCGCGACAAACTTACTTAGATAAATCATTTTGAGCAAACTTTTGGGTACCTTTGGCCGTGCAGCTAGTTGATTTGATTTCCAATCGCTTCCCTATGCGGCCTACGGGACAGCAAGATGCGGCGTTGCAGCGCCTTGCTGATTTCCTGGTTGATCATGACCATCGTGAATCGAGTTGTTTTGTACTTAAGGGATACGCGGGCACGGGTAAAACGACCATCATTAGTGCGTTGGTAGCTGCACTTCCAGCGTTGGGCATGCGCTCAGTGTTACTTGCCCCCACCGGACGCGCGGCAAAGGTAATGAGCAGTTATGCTCAAAAAAAGGCATTTACCATACATAAGAAAATCTACCGAAAAAAAGTGGCCTTGTCGCCAGAAATGGTATTTAGCCTAGCCGACAACCTGCACACGGATACGTTGTTCATCGTTGATGAAGCATCGATGATTTCCAACGAGCGGCGTACATTCAACGGAGGGAGCCTTTTGGAAGATCTCATCCAATACGTGGCCAATGGTGAACGTTGCCGTTTGCTGTTTGTGGGCGATACGGCCCAGCTCCCGCCTGTAGGGCTAGCGCAAAGCCCGGCATTAGATGTCCAAGGTCTATCACGGAACTTTGGCCTTCGGGCTGCGGCCTACGAACTCACCGAAGTGGTGCGACAGGAAAAAGACTCGGGTATTCTCCACAACGCCACGGCGATACGCCGGCAGATCCAAACAGCTACCGACAAAACCGACGATGAGCCCATCCCTTTCCCACAATTCAAGGTAAGAGGCTACTCCGACACGTACCGGATGACCGGCGAACACCTCATTGAGGGGTTGCATTATGCGTATGATAAGTACGGCATGGAAAACACCATCGTGATATGCCGCTCAAACAAGAATGCTAGCCTGTATAACCAACATATCCGCAACCGGATCCTTTTTAGGGAAGAAGAGCTAACAGGCGGAGACTACATCATGGTGGTGCGCAACAATTACTTTTGGCTCACCGCCGAATCGGAACGTACGGGTTTCATTGCGAATGGCGATATGGCTGAGGTACGTCGGGTGCGGAACGTGCATGAGCAGTATGGATTTCGTTTTGCCGACGTGAGCCTCGAATTCATGGATTCGGACGAAATGGAACCGGTGGATTGCCGGGTAATGCTCGATACGCTCCATAGCGATTCGGCAAACCTCCCGCAGACCGACCAGCAACGCCTTTTTGAAGCCATTATGGCCGACTATGCGGACATCGCGGATAAACGCGAACGCTTGGCCGCCCTTAAGTCCGACCCTTATTATAACGCGCTGCAAATCAAGTTTGCCATGGCCGTAACCTGCCATAAGGCACAGGGCGGACAATGGCAAGCCGTTTTTGTAGACCAAGGTTATCTTACTGAAGCATTACTCGACGTGGAATTCCTACGATGGCTCTACACAGCTTGCACCCGCGCGACCGACGAACTGTTTCTAGTCAATTTCAACCAAAAGTTTTTTGTTTAGCGACTAATGACCAAGGCCTAAGGCCTACCACATACAACAAAAATATTACGACGGGCACCGAACAAACCCGGCCGGTACTTGTATTTACTTCATACACCAATCGTAGAGACGATGAAGGGAGGAAATAGGACCGCCGAAGACCGTCCGAAACCTGTGCTCCGCATAGTAGATGCCATGGTCATCATTGTAGGGATTGTCGTTGGAGCGGGTATTTTCCGCACGCCTTCGCTGGTTGCTGCCAGTACCGGAAGCTGGGAATTGTTCCTCTTAGCATGGCTATTGGGCGGTGCCATCTCACTAATAGGTGCATTGTGTTATGCAGAGCTTACAACAGCCTTTCCGAATACGGGTGGAGACTACCATTTCCTCATGCAAGCCTTTGGTAAGCGGTTCGCTTTCCTCTTTGCATGGGCAAGGATGAGTGTTATTCAAACCGGGTCGATTGCGTTGCTCGCCTATATCGTTGGTGATTACCTTTCCCCATTATATCACCTGGGTCCCTACTCGGCCGCCCTATACGCAGCATGTGTCGTGGCAATCCTCACGGCGATGAATATCATTGGCTTAAGATTTGGAACGGGCGTCCAGAAAATACTCCTTGCTGTCCAGTTCGCCGGATTACTGCTAATCACGATCATCGGCTTCTTCGTACCCACAGTACCCACCGCGTTGGCCGAATTGCCGCTCGCCGGTGATGCCCCTTCTCCCACGTTCGGCCTGGCCTTGGTATTCGTATTACTCACCTTTGGTGGCTGGAATGAAGCGGGTTACATATCCGCCGAATTACGTGCGGGTAGCCGTAAGATGGTTCAGGTATTAATATGGAGTATCGTATTGATTACTGCGATTTACCTGCTCATAAATGGTGTATTCATCCGGGCGTTGGGCATAGACCGCGTAGCGGCGTCGGACGCCATCGGTGTGGATTTGATGCGGGTTACACTCGGTGAGCCAGGCATTGTACTAATGGGCATATTGGTAGCTGTAGCCGCCCTTACGTCTGTAAATGCCACCATTTTTACCGGCGCCCGGACTAATTACGCGCTTGGCCGCGACTTCCAGGCTCTCCGCTGGCTGGGGAAATGGCATAACAAAACATCGTCGCCAACCCATGCCCTAGTCGTGCAGGGAATGATTGCCTTGGCCCTTATCGGACTGGGAGCAATGACACGCGATGGATTCCAATCGATGGTCGATTTCACCGCACCTGTATTCTGGTTTTTTTTCCTAGCCATCGGCCTTTCGTTGTTGGTATTGCGCAGGAAAAAGCCCAATACCCCTAGGCCGTTCCGAGTGCCGCTGTATCCGGTTACGCCGTTCATATTCTGCGGATCGTGCACCTATTTATTGTATTCGAGCCTGATGTATACGGGCGTCGGCGCGTTGGTAGGCGTTGCCGTGCTGCTGTTGGGCACGTTGTTTTTCTTTATCATATGATAAAAAACAATTGATAAGTTTAATACATACCCGAACGAAACAATGCTGGTTATCGAGTGTTAACTTCATTAGCCTACGTTTGGGACGAGGATTTAAAAGCTATTATAAATCACACTTAAAATAAAAAGACGATGAGCACGATGAAAAATTGGCTGATTGCCCTGTTTGTTGGAGTATGCTCGGTGGCGTATGCCCAAAAAACCAAACTGGATGTACCTTATGTACCTACAGACCAGAAAACGGTGGAAGAAATGTTGAAGCTCGCCGGCGTGAAGGCCGGGGATGTAGTTTACGACCTGGGATGCGGTGACGGCCGCATTGTCATTACGGCGGCCGAGAAATTCGGCGCCACCGGCGTGGGCGTGGATATCAACCCCGAGCGGATTGCGGAAGCAAAGGCCAATGCAGCAGCGGCCGGCGTGACCGACCAGGTAGAATTTGTATTGGGAGACCTGTTTGAATTTGATTTCAGCAAAGCCGACGTGGTGACCATGTACCTGCTGCCGTCTGTGAACTTGGAGCTGCGGCCCAAACTCCAGAAAGAGCTGAAGCCGGGAAGTCGTATTGTATCACACGATTTCCATATGGGTGATTGGAAGCCCGAAAAGACCGTGCGGGTGGGTAGCCATGATACCATTTATTTGTGGACGATCGAGTGATACCCTATTGCCCATCAACATCACGTGATTATTACAATCGGCCGTTCGGTAATTTGCATAGAAAACTGTCCCTTTGCAGGGCAAGACAGTACCAACATACATCATTTAAGCCGCCATGCAAAGAAGTTATATGCTGCTATTCCTCGTGTTCGGGCTACTCAACACGGCGATGGCACAGGAAGACAATGCGAACCGCCGCGCAAATTACCAATTGGCGGCTCGCTTTTCACCCGAAAAACTAAAACGCCTGATTTTCTCTACATCGGTCAATCCACAATGGTTGAAAAGTTCAGATCAGTTTTGGTACGTATACGAAACGTCCGAAGGCAAAAAGTGGTATTTGGTTGATCCCGACGCACGACGGAAGGATTTGCTTTTTGACAACGCTTACTTGGCTGCCCAGCTTACACGGATCGTAAAAGATCCTTTCGATGCCCGTCACATTAACATCCGTAACCTTCGATTCACCGACGATGAACAGCGCATTCGCTTTGAGGTGAGCAGTACCAAAGACACGCTCAAAACCAAAGAGGAGCGCGAAAAGAGCAAGAGCAAAACCGATTCGTTGAAGAAAAAAATATTCTATCTCGAATATAATCTGCAAACCCGCCAAGTTATCGAACTGGCAGATTCTCTTAAACCCAAACCCCACCTATCTTGGGCCTCCTTCTCACCCGACACCGGTACAGTGTTTTTTGCACGGAAGTACAACCTCTATTGGATGGATCGTGAAAACTATGAAAAAGCGAGGAAAGATGAGAAAGACAGCACCATTGTTGAACACCAGTTTACGACCGACGGGGTACAGCATTATGCTTGGGGCGGCGACGAGCGTACCACCACAACAGGCGATGACGAAGAGGACGAAGAGGAAAAGGACAAACGTAAACAGGCCCGCGTCATCTGGTCGCCCGACGGTCGCCACTTTTTGGTGGTACGCAAAGACAATCGGCACCTCAGTGCGCTATGGGTCATCAATAACGTGGGCGGAAAACGCCCCACATTAGAGACCTATAAGTACCAGATGCCAGGCGAAACCGACAGCTCGGAACAGGAACTCTACCTCTTTGAGTTTGTCACAAAAAAGGCCAAACGTATCGCTGTGGGTGCATTCAAAAATCAAACGCTATCCATCTGGACAGCGCCGCATCCGCGCAACACTCAGCCAGATGACATCCGCATCAACACCTGGTTAGGCACCAATGAACGGTTTTTCATGGCGCGTAGCAGTCGCGACCTCAAACGCATCGATCTGATAACCGTAGGAGTCAACGGCGATGTGAACACACTTGTCGAAGAACGTTCAAACACCTACCTCGACATCCAGCAACCGGCATTGATCGATGGCGGACAGGAGTTCGTATTTTGGTCGGAACGTGATGGCTGGGGCCATTATTACTTGTATGATGGCCAGGGCAATCTAAAGAGCCAGATCACTTCGGGCGAATTTTACTGCTCGGACGTCATTGGAATTGACGAAAAGACACGTACCCTTTATTTCCAAGCCAATGGCCGAGAAGAAGATGAAGATCCGTACTACCAGCACCTCTACCGTATAAACCTGAATGGCAGCGGCCTGAAATTGCTCAATCCGGGTAACTTCGACCACCAATCGGAGATGGACGAAGACGAACGGTTATTCGTTAACAATTGGTCGCGAGTGAACACCGTCCCGGAATCGGCATTGTACAACAGTGCCGGCGAACTGATATTACCCTTGGAAACCGCCGATCTTTCGCAATTGTTTGCAGCCGGATACCAGTTTCCAGAGCCCTTCCGCGTAAAAGCCGACGATGGCATCACCGACCTGTATGGTGTGATGTATAAACCGTTTGATTTTGATTCTACCCGTTTATATCCACTTGTGGAGTATGTATATCCCGGTCCACAAACCGAAGCGGTAAACAAAGCATTCGGGCGTAGCATGGACCGGATCGACCGCTTGGCTCAATTCGGATTCATTGTTGTAACCGTCGGCAACCGGGGCGGCCACCCTGCCCGGTCCAAATGGTACCATACCTACGGTTATGGCAACTTGCGCGACTACGGCTTAGCCGACAAGAAAACGGCAGCCGAACAGCTGGCCGACCGCCACCCGTTCATCGATATCAACCGTGTCGGTATCACGGGGCATTCAGGTGGCGGCTTCATGTCAACTGCTGCCATGCTGGTGTATCCAGATTTCTTTAAAGTGGCCGTGTCGGGCGCGGGCAACCACGAAAACAACATCTACAACCGGTGGTGGAGCGAGCGCCACCACGGCGTTACCGAAAAGGTATCCGCCAAAGGCGACACGACCTTTTCTTACGCTATCGAGAAAAACACCGAACTGGCACACAACCTCAAGGGGCACCTGCTATTGGCTACTGGCGACATCTATAACAATGTGCACCCCGCAAATACCATTCGGATGGCCGAGGCACTCATCAAAGCGAATAAACGGTTTGATTTTCTATTATTACCGGGCCAACGCCATGGATTTGGTAACATGACCGAATATTTTTTCTGGAAAATGGGTGATTATTTCTGTGAACACTTGCTGGGAAACTACCAAGACGAGGTGGACATTATCGAAATCAACAGGGAAAAGCCCCTTACACGATAGTGTCCATAACCCCACCCCTATCTCGGCACGCCTCGTCCAAACAGTGGGCAGAATGGGCAGCTCCGAGATGTTGGACGTCGAAAAACAAGTAAAACGGATGAAATCATCTAAATAAATTTGTTTATTGCAATAAGCATCTTATTTTTGGCGACTCTTTGTTAAGACCTATTTTGACAATGAAGATTTTTGTAAACGATTGATTTGGATATAATGGAATTTTTACAGGAAAATTTAATCTATTTGGTACCTGTGCTTGCTTTAATCGGCATTGGGGTGATGATTGTAAAATCAGCATGGGTACGGAAACAGGACGCTGGTGACGAGCGGATGAAGGTTATCGCGAAAAACATCCAAGAAGGCGCTTTGGCGTTTCTAAAAGCAGAGTACCGGATTCTTTTCATTTTTGTCATTATCGCTTCCATTGCGCTTTTCGCCGTTTCTACCGTGGTTGAAACCACCCATTGGATTATTGTCGTAGCTTTTATATTCGGTGCTTTCTTTTCGGCTCTAGCCGGAAATATAGGCATGCGCATCGCAACCCAATCCAATGTACGTACCACACAGGCTGCAAGAACCAGTTTGCCGAAAGCGCTGAAAGTTTCATTCTCTGGCGGTACGGTGATGGGATTGGGCGTAGCTGGACTGGCCGTGCTCGGTTTAAGCATTTTCTTCTTGATCTTTCTT
>NZ_JBMQOC010000041.1:0-23453 GCF_053550995.1 Parapedobacter sp. | reverse complement strand
GGCCAATAAGGCCGATGCACGGACCGCTGGCGACGTGATTGCACAAATCATCCCACGTAACCCGTTTGAAGAAATGGCAAACGCATTCAACTCCAGCCACACGGGTGGTGGCCTGCTCTCCGTCATGTTCTTTGCACTGATTTTCGGAGTGGCCATGGCTGCTGTCGGCGAAGAGAAAACGGCAACGCTGAAAAGTTTTCTCGAAGGCGTCTACGAGGTCGTTATCAAAGTAATCGGCTATGCCATGGCCTTGGCACCGTATGGTGTAGCCGCATTGCTATTTAATATGGTGCTGAATGTCGGCGCCGATTTCTTGGTATCATTGCTCTGGTATGTACTCGTGGTGCTGGGTGCATTAGCGATACACCAATTCGTCGTATATTCGATTATCCTGAAATACTTCGCCAAGCGCAATCCGGTACAATTCATGAAAGACATGGGCGAAGTGACCCTAACCGCCTTTTCAACGAGTTCCAGCAACGCCACCTTGCCTACTGCCATACGGGTGAGTATCGAAAAACTCCATATCCCGAAGCCTATTGCCCATTTTGTACTGACCATCGGCAGTACCGGCAACCAAAACGGAACCGCCCTTTTTGAAGGCATCACCGTGCTGTTCCTTGCCCAGGTTTTCAACGTGGACCTGAGTATAGGGTCGCAGATTACCGTCGTGTTGCTGTGTATTCTCGCCGGTGTGGGTACCGCAGGCGTGCCGGGCGGCTCCTTGCCCGTCATCGTAACCATCCTCATCTCCATTGGCGTACCCGGTGAGGCCATCGCCCTGATTTACGGTGTGGACCGCATTCTGGACATGTCGCGCACCACGCTCAACGTGAATGGAGATATTACCGCGGCTGCATACATTCAACACGTGGAAGAAAAAGCCGGCAGGGTGTATCACGAGTAATCTGTCATCACGATCACATATGATAAGCAAGCCCCTTCAAGTGCTTGCTTTTTTCGTTATTACGCCATATATTTGTCATACTAATTATTGTTATGCAAACAGAACATTACAACGCCTATTCTTTCCTATTAGAGCGCACGGCGCGCCGGGTGAAACAATACGCTCAGTATCAGTTCAACTGCCGTGAATTTGGTATCACGGTAGACCAGTGGTCGATACTGAAAAACCTGAGGCAACATGCCGATTTATCGCAGAAAGAATTGGCTGATTACTGTGGAAAGGACCAACCCACACTGACGCGCATCGTCGATCTATTGGTTCGCAAAAACTTGGTAGAACGTCGGGCGAATCCATCGGATAGACGGAGTTTCGTGGTACACCTTACCCTCGAAGGCGAGCAAAAGGTAAATACACTGGCCAGCCACGTTGGCGAGATACGCATGCAAGCCTGGAAAAATCTCAATGATACCGATTTTGAGCACTTGAAACGGATACTGAATACGATATATGATAATTTGGAGGTTTGAGATATGATAAAAACAGATATTTGCATTATCGGGGCCGGGCCGGTCGGCCTGTTTGCGGTATTCGAGGCCGGTTTGCTCAAAATGTGCTGCCACCTCATCGACGCCCTGCCGCAGGTGGGCGGACAGCTTTCCGAAATCTATCCGCACAAACCCATTTACGATATTCCCGGATATCCGGCCATTAACGCACAGGCGTTGGTAGATAACCTCATGGCCCAGATCAGCCCGTTCAACCCCACGTTTACATTAGGCGAACGCGTGGAGACACTGGCCCCGCAGGCCGATGGCTCATACCACATCATCAGCAATGAAGGAACGGCGATACATGCCGCCGTCGTTGTCATCGCCGGAGGGCTCGGCTCGTTCGAGCCGCGAAAGCCCGAAGTACCGGGCCTCGCGGATTTCGAAGGCCGCGGGGTCTCCTATATGGTAAAAAACCCCGAAACGTTCCGCGACAAGCGGGTGGTCGTTGCTGGTGGCGGGGATTCGGCCTTGGACTGGACCATTTTCCTAAGCGATGTGGCAGCTTCCGTTACACTGGTACACCGCAGCGACAGTTTTCGGGGGGCACCCGACTCGGCCGAAAAGGTATTTTCATTGGCCGAGCGCGGAAAAATCAATTTGCTATTGCAGAGCACCCTCAGCGGTGTGCGTGGAAACGGTACCCTGAGCCATGTAGGCATCCTCAGCAAAGACAAAACAGAAACGTTGCTGGAAACCGATGCCCTCATCCCGTTATTCGGCTTAAGCCCCAAATTGGGGCCGATAGCAGACTGGGGGCTGACCATCGACAAATCGGCCATCGCCGTCGATACCACCGACTATTCCACCGGCATGGAGCGCATCTATGCCATTGGCGACATCAATACATACCCCGGGAAACTGAAACTCATCCTCTGTGGTTTCCATGAAGCCGCATTGATGGCGCAGAGTGCGTTCCGGTATGTATACCCCGAAGAAAAACTCAGTTTTAAATATACCACCGTTAATGGTATAAATGCATTTTAACAGGTAATATCATGACAGAAACCATTCATATCACAGTCGAAAACGAATTGGGCGAAGTACGGCTACTGGAAATTCCCGACGGTATAGACCTCAGTTTGATGGAGGTGCTGAAGGCATCGGATTATGATATCCTCGCTACTTGTGGCGGTATGGCGCTTTGTGCGACCTGCCATATCCAAGTAGTGGAAGGCATGGAGGTGCTCGCCCCGCGTTCAGATGCCGAGCTGGATATGCTCGACACCCTGCCCGACGCCAACGACCGAAGTAGACTCGCCTGCCAAATCCGACTAAATTCGGCTTTGGATGGACTGAAAATACGTATTTTTGAAACCGAGATGTAAATTACATCGAGCGCTCATCAACGATTAAAAAAATAAATGGATGAAAACAATTAATGGCGTCATCCGTTCCCCACATAAGGGTATGATGGGTCAAATAGCAACAAAAATGACTACACACAACGACAATAAGTTTCCAAGGGTGGTAATCATCGGCGGCGGATTCGGTGGAATAGAAATCGCGAAAGGCCTTAAAAACAAAGAAGTGGAAGTGGTACTGCTTGACCGCAACAACCACCACACCTTCCAACCGCTACTATATCAGGTAGCCACGGGTACTTTAGACGCACCCTCCATCGCCTTCCCTTTACGGAAAATGTTCCGGAAGCAAGAGAACTTAACTTTCCGCATGGCAGATGTACGCCACATAGATACGGAAAATAAACAGCTGGACACCGACATCGGGCCGATTTCATACGATTACCTTGTTGTCGCTACGGGCGCAACTACCAACTTCTTTGGCAATAAGGATATCGAATACTATGCCATGCCGATGAAAAATGTAAAAGAAGCGGTGAGCATACGCAGTTTCATCTTGCAGAACATCGAAGCCTCCCTACTGAATAATACCCCCGCAAGTCGCGCACCTTACCTCAACTTCGTCATCGTGGGCGGCGGCCCTACCGGCGTTGAGCTTTCCGGTGCAATTGCCGAAATACGCAACCACATCCTTGCAAAGGATTATCCTGAGCTCAGAAAAGAAGACATGAATGTCTATTTGGTTGAAGGTTTGCCCAAAATATTGGCTAATTTGTCGCCGCAGGCCTCCGAAAAGGCGGAGCTCTACCTTAAAGAACTGGGGGTGAAAATCATACTAAATACGCAGGTAACGGGTTACGATGGCAACGAAATCAGCTTTGCCGACGGTAGCCGCATCCACACCAAAACGGTACTGTGGTCCGCCGGTGTAGCCGGTCAATTCCCCGAAGGTATCGACCCGGGAAATATTGTCCGTGGAAACCGTATCCGTATTGACGAGCAATGCCGGGTTATCGGCATGAACGATATCTTCGCTATCGGCGACGTAGCCGCCATGATCACCGACGAACTGCCACGCGGCCATCCGGGCGTCGCCCCGGTTGCCCAACAACAGGGCCGGTTCCTGGCGAAAAACATCCTCCGGATAATCAACGGCCAACCTACGGAACGGTTCGTGTACTTCGACAAGGGTTCTATGGCCACCGTGGGACGTAACAAGGCCGTTGTTGATATCGGCAAAATCCGCTTCCAAGGTTTTTTCGCTTGGTGGGTTTGGATGTTTGTGCACCTGATGTCGTTGGTCGGTTTCCGCAATCGGGTGGTTACCTTTATCAACTGGACCATCAGTTACCTCACATTCAACGCCGGCATACGGTTGATTATCCATCGATACCAGCGACCGAAGCGCGTAGAAGAAGTGCAGGATTCGCTTTGAGACATACCGGAAAATCGTTACTTTTTGGCGATGGATAACAAGAAAATTGCGAGGACCTTCAAGCAATATGCCCAATTAATGGAGCTGCACGGTGAAAACCCGTTCCGTACCAAGGCAATGGCCGCTGCGGCTTTCAAACTAGGAAAACTACCGTTCGCCATTTCATCCGAAACGATCGATAAACTGAGCGAGTTACCCGGTATCGGACAGCGCACCGCCGATAAAGTACGGGCGCTATTGGAAACAGGTTCATTTCCCGAATGGGAAGCTCTGCTAGTCAATACACCCGACGGCATCGTGGAGATGCTTGCCATCAAGGGCCTTGGCCCCGGGAAAATAAAGACTATCTGGAACGACTTGGGCATCGAATCGATTGGCGAGCTTTATTACGCTTGCAACGAAAACCGCTTGGTGGAAGCAAAGGGTTTCGGCTGGAAAACCCAGCAGGAGATTAAACAAGCCATTGAATTTTCCATCGCCAGCAAAGGATGGTTTCTGTATGCCGCAGCAGAGAAAATAGCCGAAGCGATGATCGTGTCGTTACGGGAATCACTTCCGCCCGGTCGCAAGGTCGCCTTTACGGGCGATTTCCGCCGGAAATGCGAGATCATCCAATCCGTGGATATTATTGTAGAGGCATCTGCCGATGAACTGACGGCGGCGATGCCGGCAGAAAATGAATCCGGCCTTGCCTTCCGATTTTTTCCAACAGACCCCCATTCCTTTTTCCGAACCTTGTTGACGACCACGGGCTCTGACGAGCATTTGCGGCAATTGGACGAAATACTTGCCAAACCGCAATTACCTGAATTCGATTCGGAAGAAGCCATCTACTCTTCCATGGGGCTCTCCTATATCCCGCCTGAACTCCGCGAAGGGCACAATGAAATAGTGCTGGCGAAAGAGGGTCCGTTACCGACCTTGATTACCTACACCGATTTGCGCGGCACATTGCACAACCACAGCACATACAGCGATGGCGTAGATACCCTCGAAACAATGGCGCGGTATTGCCGCGATGAACTTCGGCTGGAATACCTTGGGATTTGCGATCACTCCAAAGCAGCGGTGTATGCCAAGGGATTGGATAGCGTCCGCGTAAAGGAGCAATGGGCTGAAATAGATGCCCTAAATAACACGTTGGCACCTTTTCGCATTTTCAAAGGCATTGAATCGGATATCTTGGGAGATGGTTCGCTGGATTATCCGGAGGAAATACTGGCGGGGTTCGATTTCATTGTTGCATCCATACATTCCAACCTAAAGATGGACAAAGAAAAAGCGACAAATCGTTTAATCAAGGCGATCGAAAATCCATATACCACGATACTCGGCCACCCCACGGGGCGCTTGTTATTGAGCCGGTCGGGATATCCGCTGGATTACGAACGGATCATTGACGCATGCGCGGCGCATCGGGTAGCCATCGAAATCAACGCGAATCCACTCCGACTGGACCTTGATTGGCGGTGGCACCGCTACGCCATCGAAAAGGGTGTTTTGCTATCCATCAACCCCGACGCGCACCGCAGGGAAGGTTTCCACGACATGCAATATGGCGTATACGTGGCCCGGAAAGGGGGTGTTTCTCCACAATATTGCTTGAACACCTTCCCCGTCGACAAAATAGCAGCATATTTTGAGCAACGGAAGCAGCGCATCAGCTAACGGCAATACCGACTGACCTAATGAAATTCGACCTGTTTTTCGACATTCGCAACGGCTACGCCTTTCCATCGACCTTTTACTTCGGTGATGGTGCCTGTGGGCTGGCCTTCAAACGTTGCGGTATAGGCGAGGTCGAGCTTATTGAAATAGACATTCATCGTCAGGGTAAGCCGGGTAGCGGGTGGCACTTCGATCGTATCGCGGAAATTAAGCGATGGGGCTATCTCGACAACCTCGGTGCTATACGGCCACTTGGTCTCCCCTAAGGTGACGACGCCATCGTCTAACGTTAGCGGCACGGCCACGTTAGTCACGGGGCCATCAAGCAGTGTAAACGCCCTTTCATCATCGCTCATAAAAAGGGAAGATTCCTTCACATCCGCCAAGGGATCTACGATTACTTGCTGCACCACGCTCGTATTGTTAAAATAGGTGAGTGAATGCAACGGACGCACAAACGTCTCCATTTTGCTGTTATCGCCCACTTCATAAATAATCTGCTGTAGGGAATAGCTGTCATCTGCCGGATCGGGAGAATATACCGTCTTTTCACACGACAACAACGCAACCGGGAACAGCCAAAATAAGATCTTCTTCATTGCAAGCGCACTTGGACCGAACGGCAAACTTCGCGAATATCCCCCGCATTTGCAATGGAAAATCCTCGTTCACACAAATGGCAGCAGCCAGGCTACTGCAGCTCCTCAATTCGCCGCCGGGCATAATCGACATATATTTGCTCCTCTTCCGGCGGGCTTTGTTTAAGGTACCGCCGGAAATATCGAAGCGCATTGTGCGTATCGCTCAGCTTGCGGTCGTACAGAACCGCGAGACTGTAATAATGCAGCGGGATGATCTCAAACTGGAAGCTACGTAAGTAATCTGAGGCCGCAGCCGAGGGCTGGTTGGCTAGGTCATGCAAATCAGCCTTACGACCGTAATAAAAAGCGGTATTCGGTGAAATAGCAAGCTCCAACACCTTGTCCATGCTCGCCAAGCCCTCTTCATAACGTTTCATCGCTTTATAGGCCATTGCCAAATAGTAATAGTCTATCTCTCCCATTTGCTTATAGATGGCAAGCAACTGGCCATAGGTTTCCTCACAATTTGGAAAATGCTGTGTATGGAAATATCCGCGCCCAAGTAGGGAAAGCACCTGCCTGCTTAGATCGCCCTGCTTCACCAATTGCTCACCCAGCGTTACCACTTCCGTGTAATGCTTCAGTTTTTCGGCTACGCTGATTTTCCCAAGGAGCAATAGCCCGTGCTGCGGATCGCTGTCCAAAGCCAACTGCAAGACGGTATCTGCCTTTCCGTACCGCTCCAGATCCATACATAACTGCGCAAAATCATATGCAATATCACTGTTCGTGGGTTGGAGATTATTCGCCGTCGATAAATAATTGAATGCTGCCGCAAGGTCTCCATTCCTTTTCGCGAGGTCTGAAAGAGCACGGTATGCCGCAACATAATTACTGTCCACGGCGATGGTTTGCTGATAATAATCTGCCGCCGAAGCGTATAGCCCACGTCTCATATGCAATACAGCCAAGTTCATCAATACGGAAACATTCAGGGAATCAAGCGCGTACAATTGCTGATAATAAGGTTCGGCCTCCGCATAGTCGCCCGCCATACGGTAACAGTACCCCAGCCTGTTCAGAACCGCCGGATCTGCGACCGTATCAGGATAGAACGACCGTATATACACGGCTGCTTCGCGATATTGCTGCGCCTGATACAACTCGAGTAGCTTGTTATTGTCGGGCCGGCTTTCTTGGGCATATCCGGCCTGGCAGCTTACGCCAAAACAAACCAGGAGGGCAAAATAGCATTTCTTCTTCATCGCATGCAGGGTTTATAACTAAAACTTACGCAATATAACTAAATAAATAGTTCATACAAACCTTTTTCATCATTTCTTGTTATTGGTTAGTAAAAACTGGTATTATGGATAAGTTGAAGAAATTTGAATTGATGGAAAAGATTGTCCGCGAACTGGATGACTTAAAACGAAGCCAACAAGCCGTATTGGAGAAAATTGGCAAAGTGGAAGTCGATAATATCGAATTGGGAGATAGCCGTCTCGAAAAAATCCTTCCGGACATCTATCAGCGCACGGCGGAGAACATGGACGCGATCACGGAGTTGTTGGAGGCATTCTCGGGCAAGACGGATGCATTTGCCGACAAAAACAACGTGGAAGCGCTCCGCCAACAACAGGAACTGGGAAACAATCAAAATAATCCATAATTCGATTAATTTAATCATTTTCCCATTGCTTTCGGTTTACGTACTTTGTTTGCATAAACTGAAGTAATCATGGAAATGGTAAAGAATACCCTACCCGAACTGGATCATTTGTACGAAATCAGCGATGAACAAGTCCAGGAGTTTGATCGAAACGGCCATACGCAAACCCTAAATTTGCTCCGGGCGGATGAGGTTCTGGCATACCAGCAGGTAATCCGCAAGGCTGCCGGCAAATTCAATGGGGAAAAACGTAACCTTGCAGATCGCGATACCTATGGAAAAGCGTTTTTACAGATCATGAATCTGTGGCACGTCGATATGGGTGCAAAAAAATTCGTACTGGCGAAACGTTTTGCGCATGTTGCGGCCCGATTGCTGGGTGTGGATAATGTACGGTTATACCACGACCAAGCACTTTTCAAAGAACCTGGCGGCGGACCGACGCCGTGGCACCAAGACCAGAATTACTGGCCGCTCGACACGGACAAAACGATTACTATGTGGATGCCATTGGTAGACATCCCAAGCGCGGAAATGGGTATGTTAACCTTTGCTTCCGGTTCACACCGCAACGGCAATGTATTTGATTTCGTCATTTCGGACGAGTCTGACGATGCATTTGAACAATTTGTACGTCAACAGCGCCTCCCCCTTACGCGGCCCGCAGCACTGCGTGCTGGCGATGCCACGTGGCATAACGGGTTTACCATCCATAACGCTCCCGGAAACGATTCTAACCATATGCGCGAGGTGATGACCATCATTTATTATGCCGATGGCACCAGGGTGAGCGCGCCCAAACACGCTTTCCAAGAGAATGATCTCAAAACCTGGCTCGGCAATAAGGCGCCCGGTTCTTTGGCCGACTCGGAATTGAACCCGCTATTACTTTGACAAGCCGGGTATGTGATAACCGGTGCCCGTGGGTCGGCTTTGGGAGAACGCACGTATCCCTAATGAACGGGATGATGCTGGCCAAGGCACGGTCAAATGGTAAACTGGCGCCGGTAGTGAAGCGGGCTTAGTTTGGTGTGCCGCTTGAAAGCACGATAAAAAAACGACATATCCGTAAACCCACTTTCAAAAGCAATATCGGAAATCGGCTTGTCGGTTTGGATGAGCTGCTGGGTAGCATAATTGATTCGATAATCCATCACCGTATCCATAAAGGTCTTACGTGTGGTTTTCTTGAAATATTTACAGAAAGCCTGGGGGGTCATGTGGGCGATGGCTGCTGCTTCGCTCAAAGAGACCTTACCCCTGAACCGGTCCACTAGATAAGCTAGCACCGGCCCCATTCGTTGCTGGTCGGCCACCGCAGGCATTACCGCGATGCTGTCCGCGCTGAATGCCACCCCATTACCATCCTCTGCCAGTTGTTGAAGTATTTCCAGCAGCGCGATAAAACCGTAAATCCCCCTTTTTCCAGATAAATCACGGAATGCGTTTCCCAAACGATTAGACAATGGGGCACCAAACCGCAACCCCACCACGGTATGGGTTAATAGGTTATGAATATCTACCAATTCCTTTTTCGAAGATAGCCCATTGCCAAGCATATCGCGTGCGAATTGGATAACCACGGCTTCCGCGTCCGGAGGAGTACCGATGGACGGGTCCAATTTCCAGCAATGTGGTACATTCGGGGCAATTAGGGCCAAATCACCGGGGCCGAAGCGTTCCATATGGCTGCCAACATACCGCTTGCCCTCCCCTCGTACCACGTATGTCAATTCAAACTCCGGGTGGAAATGGTAAGGGGCCTCAAACGCTTCCGCCCCAAAGTTGCGGAGCAGAAACGCACGGTCGTCGGGCGTTTGTACATATTCGGGAGAAGCCTTGAGCATAGCGCTTTTTATTCGAAGATACACATTCTTTATCAACCGGTACCTGGCTGCCACCATGATACCCCCACCACCAATGATGGGCATGGCGACCTCGTATACCCCCTATCGCTCCGCTATAAGCGGAAGCGTGGAGAGCAAATAAAAAGTCCCGATTGATGAACAACCAGGACTTTTTTAAGTTTATAATGAGTTAGTTTCGTGCAATAAAAGTATGGAAATTAAGTCGACATCATCAAATAATTCACCGAAAAAATATCATATTATTCCCATAGACAATCATAACATACTGTTAATCAAACGCTATGTGCGACATCCTACCGCGTGAATCTTTCCCGCAACGTAACAACCTTGTGGCCTACTGGCATCGGCCGCGTTAAAAACGGGGGTAAAAATACAAAACGGATGGCATGCCGAGTACGGCCTCCCCCAAGGTGTAATACCCCTCGCCATCGACCGCAAAGGCAATGGCTTCGCCCTGTGGTTCTGGTTTATAAGGCTGCGGCGTTGCCGGGCGACGGAACATTTCGACGATGGACTCGCCGGGTTTCCGTTTCCAATAAAATACCTGGAGCAAACTCTTGAGCAGTACTTCCGTGCCGTCCGAACGGATCGCTGCCGATGTGATGAAAACATGCGGTAACACACCGACTTTGCGTAGGGTCAGCGTATCCGCAGTCGATTCGGGGAGTGCAGCGGTATATACCCCCACTTCCAATTCCCGTTTACTGATCACATACAGCCGTTTGTCGAGCGGATCGAAGAACAGCGACTCTGCATCTCGGGGTCCATCTTCGTAACGCATTACAAACGAGCGGATCTGTTCGCTAGGCAGGGTATCTACGGTAGTCGTCTTTACAGGGACAAGGGGTTCTTTTAATATATGTACATATACATACGGACGCTGGGCACGGTTATCGCCGATATCGCCAATAACCAAATAGTGACCGCCATCGGTTTGCTCCATCATCGCGATATCTTCCCAGTCGTGCGCCGAAACCCCTTGGAGGTAATAAGTAGCGCGGTATCGTGCTGAGTCATCGATCAGGAAAATCCTGGCATCGTCGCCACTGTCGTTATGGGTCCAGAAACACCCTTTGCTTGCTGACGACGCCACAAGGCCGGATGCCTCGTTGATTTCGGGGTTATTGATAGGGCCATGGGCTTGGCGTCGACCAAATAGGGCCGCCGTGTCCTGCCCAAATACGCAGCCAACCATAAAAAAACAGACTATCCACACGGACATTTGCTTACCTGGCAACATGGGGCCAAAATACAAATTAATTCCACGCAAAAACATTTTCCTATCTTTGCACACACAACTGTCACACGCAAATGGATATACACCAGTTTTACGACGAGGGATTAGCCCATGCCTCCTACGCGATATGGAACGATGGCGAAGTAGCCTTGATCGATCCGGCCCGGAACCCCCAACCCTACCTCGACTTTGCCGAACGTCACGGCGTCAAGATTACTGCTGTAATTGAAACACACCCCCATGCCGACTTCGTAAGCTCGCATTTGGAATTGCACCATCTTACCGGCGCCACATTATACACCAGCGCGTTGGTAGGCGCGGAATACCCCCATCAACCGTTTGACGATGGGGATCGCATCGCATTGGGCAATGTGTGGCTGGAAGCCATCAACACACCGGGGCATTCGCCCGACAGCATCTGTGTCTTACTTTTGGATTTCCAAAACAAACCCCATGCGGTATTCACCGGCGATACGCTTTTTGTCGGCGATGTGGGCCGGCCGGATTTGCGAGAACAGGTAGGTAATATCACCGAAAAATCCGCTGCGTTGGCCCGACAGTTGTACCGTTCCACGCGTGAGAAGCTTATGCGCCTGCCGGCCGATGTAGTGGTCTATCCAGCCCACGGCCCGGGATCATTGTGTGGCAAAAACATGGGTGAGGCCCGCCATAGCACCATTGGAAACGAAATCAGCACCAACTATGCGCTGCAACCCATGGATGAGGATGAATTTGTGGCACTGATCATGGAACAGCAGCCCTTCATACCCCGTTATTTCGAATACGATGTGATGCTCAATAAGAAAGGAGCCCCGGCATTCCGGGCCAGTATCGAAACAATACCGCTATTCCCCTCCCCATCCGCATTCGATACCAGCGTGTTGGTGGTTGATGGCCGGCCACAAACAACCTTTCAATCCGGACACCTGGCCGGTGCCTACAACGTGCCCGATGGATTACGGTTCGAAACATGGTTGGGTAGTATTGTCAAACCGGGCGAAAGGTTCTATCTCGTGGCTGGGGACAACCAGCAGTTGCAAGTCCTTATCGAAAAGGTCGCCAAGATAGGTTACGAACAGCAAGTGATGGGTATGGCGTTGGCGACCGGAGGTAACGTGCAAATGGCCCGATTGGATGAAGGGCATTTCGCCAAGAGCCAAAAAGATTACACCATTGTAGATATCCGCAACCCAGATGAAGTGGCATCCAACCCAATTTTTGCCAATTCCCTCCCACTACCGCTCCCCGAGCTGCGCACCCACGTAGCGGGTCTTCCGACAGACAAACCGATTGTGGTGCATTGTGCCGGGGGGTATCGTTCGGCCATTGGGGCGAGTATCGTTGCGGCTGCGTTGCCCAATGCCACGGTATTCGACTTGGGTGTACGCATCCATGAATTTAATCCGGTAGGTTGATGTGGTCGGCGCTAACCGCTTTATGCCTGACTTGCGGCAGTGGTTTCTTACAAGACTCTACCACGAATCCCGAATTTGCAGCGCGGTTGAGCAGCATTTATCGGCACAGCGTAAAGACCATTGACGTAAATGGACTCACCCGGATGATGAAGCAAGGTGCCGTGGTACTCGACGCCCGCGAACAGGATGAGTTTGATGTTAGCCATATCCGGCACGCAAAACATGTGGGGTACATTTGGTTTGACATGCGTGAGGTTTATGACATTCCAAAAACCGATACCGTAGTGGTTTACTGCGCAATCGGCAACCGCAGCGAACGGATTGGCGAAAAACTACAGAAAGCAGGTTATCGGCACGTATTCAATTTATATGGCGGGATTTATGAATGGGTAAACCAACGTAAACCCGTGTACAATGCCGACGATATACAGACCACCGAAGTGCATGTGTACGATAAAAACTGGTCACATTGGCTTACCCGGGGTACGCATGTGTATTAAAAAGTACCGATCATTTGACATTTACGCTTCCGAAAACTCCTTAGCGGCCAAGTAACGCTCGGCTTCAAGTGCAGCCATGCAACCTGTTCCGGCCGCCGTAACCGCTTGGCGGTACACGTGGTCCTGTACGTCGCCGCAAGCAAATACGCCCTCGATATTCGTACGTGTACTGTCTGGCTCCGTAATCAAATAACCATTGCCGTCCATATCCAGTTTCCCTTGGAACAATTCGGTATTGGGCTTATGACCAATGGCGACGAAAAAACCCGTTACGGGAATTACCGTCTCTTCTCTTGTTTGGTTGTTGAGTACCTGTACGCCCGTTACGCTCTGCCCATCGCCCAAAATCTCCTTGGCTTCCGTATGGTAGTGTATCTCAATATTCGGGGTATTCAATACCCGGTGCTGCATGGCTTTCGATGCACGGAACTCATCCCTACGCACCAACATATGCACTTTATTGGCCAGTTTAGCCAAATAAGTCGCTTCCTCCGCTGCGGTATCACCAGCTCCCACAATGGCAACGTCCTGCCCTTTGAAGAAGAAACCGTCGCACACGGCACATGCAGACACGCCGAACCCATTGTATTTCTGTTCACTTTCAAGGCCCAACCATTTCGCCGTTGCCCCTGTGGCGATGATGACTGTCTCGGCCATGATGGTCTTCTCGCCATCCACGACTATTTTGTGCACATCGCCCGAGAAATCAACTTCGGTGATGTAACCAAAGCGCACGTCCGTACCGAAGCGTTCTGCCTGCTTACGGAAATCCTCCATCATCTGCGGGCCTAGCACTCCATCGGTATATCCCGGAAAATTCTCCACATCGGTTGTCTGTGTGAGTTGCCCCCCCGGCACAATACCGGTATATACCACCGGTTTCAAATCGGCGCGAGCGGCATAAATGGCTGCGGTATATCCAGCCGGACCAGAACCGATGATCAAGCATTTTATGTGTTCAGTTTCTTGTGACATCGTGATACCTAAAATTAAATATGCAAAAATACGGGTTTACCCCCACTTAATCCATGGCTGTTTGTCAAGCACGCGTAAGGAATGCCACCGGCCTATTTCCCGAACTTTGCCTGCAGGTTCTTCAGCATATCGTCTGTGATGGGCCCCGATTTCCGTTTCGGACGCCCCTCTTGCTGTGGTCGGCCAGCATTGCGGTTTTCCTGTCGGGGTTGGCCGGTGTCGCGAGGTGCCTTTTCCATCGCCTCCGACTTTACGGGCATCTGTGCTCGTTGTTCTTTCTGCTTCGCCCGGAAGCGTTGCCATACCTTATCCAGGCATTGTTTGGTATATAGCGGGAAATCCCCCTGCATCATCCATGAATAATAGCTCGGTTCCATCGCGAAGACCGATTCGACGGGGCGCCCTTTGTGTTTCCCGAAGTTGAAAATCTCTTCGCCCTGTTCGTTGAATACCATCCGACCAGCAAAATCGACCGGGCGGCTCAAATTGGTAAAATGGTGGAGTGCCTCCACATCATTCACCACCGGAACCGACTTATTACCTGCCTTGTCTTCCCACTCGGCATCCTGGTAACGGTCCAATTGCGACTGCAACACTTCATACGTTGCGCGGACGTCTGCTTCGGCGCTATGCGCATTATCGAGGCTCTTATCGCAATAAAAGCGGTACGCGGCTTTTAACGTGCGTTGTTCCATCTGGTGGAAGATGTTTTGTACGTCGACAAAAAAGCGACCGGTAAGCGAAAAATCGATCCCTGCGCGTAGAAATTCCTCCATCAGCATCGGGATATCGAATTTATTTGAATTATAGCCAGCCAGGTCGGCATCACCGATGAATTCAGCTACCTCTGCGGCCACTTCTTTAAACGTAGGTGCTCCGGTCACATCCTTGTCGTATATTCCGTGGATCAGTGACGACTCAATCGGTATGGGCATTTCGGGGTTGACCTTGAGCGTTTTCACCCATTCACTGCCGTCGGGTAACGCTTTCAAGATCGATATTTCCACTATCCGGTCGGCAGATATATTTACGCCGGTGGTCTCTAAGTCAAAAAAAGCCAACGGGCGCTTTAATTTAAGGTTCATTCGGAAACAATTTATTGTGGGATGTTTGAGGTATAATCCAATTAACTAAAAATAATAATTCCCAACAGAATACCTGCTACCATAATGATGTAAAGCAGCAGCTCATTTCCGGCAAAGCGTTTGTATTTCGTCCAAAAGCTGTAATCTTCCCTTTCCGGTTGTTTAACTTCCATTGTGCGGCAAAGGTAACGATATTTTTTTCATCCATTTGGGTAATCTTTACCCATCAATCATCTATGGATGCCCCTACCATTTACCTGAATTTCCAACCGGTCTGGTCGTTGACCGGCCCTTGTGTCTGCTTCATCAAGATGCCGATTACGCCTTCACTTCTCCCATTCTTTATAGTTCCTTGATCAATAGGTCTTTCCAACGTACTTTGATGCCGCCACCATCATGTATCTGGAGCGCAATGAACCCTTCTGCAGCACCTATTTTCTCATCTGATAGCTGCACCATCTTCTTCCCGTTCAGCCAAGTGGTAATCTTGTCGCCCACTGCGCGTATTTTCATGGTATTCCATTCATCCGCCTTCAATATCTTTTCTTTCTCCGGGTCGGGCTTTATGAGCCAACCACGGCCGTACGACTCGTAGATTCCGCCCGTGGAATTGCCCGGGGGCGCGACTTCCACCTGCCAACCCTCGATTTTCACACCCTCAATATCCGAGCGGATAAAGACACCGCTGTTTCCGTTCGCTTCCAATTTAAAGCTAACCCGTAACTCAAAATCTTTATAGGAAGTTTTGGTCGACAAATAGCCGTATTGCTTATCAGGGCCGCTTTCGCACACCAATTCCCCATTTTCCACATACCATTTCTCGGTTCCATGGATGGTCCATCCGGATAGGTCTTTCCCATTGAATAAGGCTTTGAATTGCGCAAATGACGCCGTAGCGAAAAGCATCAGTAATACAGCTAAGGGGTATTTTCTATACATGATCATAAAATATTTAAGGTTTTATCTACTCTTAATTTATGGCAATGCCGGCGATGACGGCGCGGCAATGTGCGCTAAAGATAATCAGCATTATGCAATTTGATGCACATTGACTTGTAATTTTTTCATTTCCGACCGATAGCCATTCCTTACGAATCACTCGCATGCCATGTGTTCGCAAGTAAATCCTACCCTCACCAACAACTGCTCAACCGTCTCCGGCCGGATATCCAACGCCACGATCCGAAGGATTTTATCGCAATCTTCCAAATCGAAACTCCATTGTTTGATCGCCTCGACCGCTTCGAAGAGAGCGGCCACTTGCTGTACATGCGCCGCGGTATCTACCCCCGTCTTGAATACAAATATTTCGGTAGCCATCAGCGTTTTCTATTTCGTTTCACCATCATTTGTTTTTTCTTCAGGCACATCGGCTGCGTCCTCCCAGCAGTGAGACCTCGATCGCATGTAGGCACGTACTCGCCCCCTTTCTTCCTCACTCATCCCCTCAAATTTCCGTGCCATGGCTTTCTTTCGCCATGAAGAGCCACCCTTCCGCGGCCCGCCGCCACCGCCGAAGCCAAATAGGATTTTACACAACACGAACAACGCGATGGCTTGCCAAAAGTTGATAACACTGACGCCGAACAGCACGGGCAAGGTATAATTCCAGAGGTGCATAACCAGGAAACCCACCAAAAAAACGAAGGCCACCGCAATGATCGGGATGAGGACGAAGCGCATCTTGCTTCTAAACAACGTTTTCATACTTCTTTCTATTAAATTATTTATCTGTTAATTCGTCATAAAAGATTTTCAATCGCTTCCTGAGGTGCAACACTGCATAATGCTTGCGCGAGACCAACTTGCCAACCGGTTCACCGGTAAACGCTGCTATTTCTACGAAAGGGATTTGTTCCAACTCGTGCCATACGAATACATCGCGCTGCGCTGCGGGCAACTCTTCCAACGCCCGGTACAGCTGTTCCCAAACCGCACGTTCCTGATACTTCACTTCAGGGTTGTCATCGACCGCTACAAGCGCGGCGGCATATTCCGCTTTTTCCGCTTCGTCCGGCATGCCGGTTTTCCAAAACGACTCGCTTTTCTTGCGCCGTTTATCGACAATCCGGTTGGTTGCAACCCGGTAAAGCCAGCCGCCCACCTGCTCTACCGGATGTGAGTTGATGACGGAACTGAACCGATACCAAACATCTTGCAGGATATCTTCGGCATCGGCATCGTTATTTACCCGCCTCCGGATAAAACCCAGTAAACCTTTGCCGTAGGCCGATATGGCAGCGGTAATCCTGCGTTGTTTTTCATCGGTCATTTTCCATGCAATTAATCATTTCGTCTGCCAACTAATCCTATAGACGAACGGACCCCCAAAACATTTCAAAAAAAAATCATTTTGTTAGCGGCAACATGCAATCGCGTTTTGGATGACGATGGATTTGGATGCGCCCGTGGGTGGCTTATTGATAATTTACGTATCTTTGAATATGGTTGTCTATTTAGCGAAGTATCCCACCTTCAGGCTATTCCTGCCTGCTATCATCAGCTTTTCCTTGCTGCTACTTGGGTTGGCGTTCGACAATGGTTGGCTCCCAGCCCCCGCATCCTTTGGGGGCTGGGTACGTGTAGCGTGGTACGGCCTGGCCTATCTTCCGGTGGGTGGCCCTGTCGTCCGGCAGATGTTTCAAGCCTTTGCCAAACGTGATCTTTTTTCAGAATTCACCCTGATGACCATCGCAACGCTTGGCGCTTTTTTTATTGGCGAGTATCCCGAGGGCGTAGCCGTAATGCTCTTCTATTCGGTGGGTGAAAACCTGCAAGGACTGGCGGTACGCCGAGCTAAAGGAAATATCAAAGCGTTGCTCGACCAGCGGCCCGATGCCGTCACCATCCACGATCGGGATGGCCTACGCACCATCAGGGCCGAGCAGGCCACCATCGGGGAGACCATGCAGCTCAAACCCGGCGAAAAGTTGGCACTGGATGGCGAATTGATTTCAGACCGGGCTTCGTTCAATACTTCGGCGCTGACCGGTGAAAGCAAACCTGACACCAAAGTCAAGGGCGACCCGGTATGGGCGGGTATGATTAACCTGAATACCGTAGCCCAAGTACGCATTACGACGGCCTACAAGGACAGCAAACTGAGCAAGATCATCGCCTTGGTACAGGATGCCACGGCACGGAAAGCGCGCACCGAGCTATTCATCCGAAAATTTGCCAAGATATACACCCCTATCGTCGTGCTGTTAGCCCTGCTCATCACATTATTACCCGCCTGGTTTGTGACCCCTTACGTATTCAATGACTGGTTGTACCGCGCGTTAGTATTTCTGGTCATTTCATGCCCCTGTGCATTGGTCATTTCCATTCCACTGGGTTATTTCGGTGGCATCGGTGCCGCCAGCCGGCATGGAATCCTGTTTAAGGGCAGTAACTTCCTTGATACGCTGGCCCATACCCGCCATGTCGTTATGGACAAAACCGGCACCCTCACTGCAGGTGTATTCCGGGTACAAAAGGCCATTATTTCGAGCAGCTTCGACCGTACTACCATACTGCAATGGGTCAACGCTTTGGAGAGCCACAGCACCCATCCGGTGGCCACGGCTGTCCACACCTACGTGGGCGCGGTAGACGAATCGCTGCAATTGGGGCAGATCGAAGAAATCGCGGGTTACGGCTTGCGTGCGCTCGCCGACGGCAAGCAGCTTCTTGTGGGTAATTTCAAGCTGCTCGACCGTTTCGGGATCACCTACGACGTAGATACCAGGGCGATAACCGATACGGTCGTGGCCATCAGTTACGATGGCCGGTTTGCGGGGCACCTGATTATCGCTGACGAAATCAAAGCGGATGCCGTTGATGCAATCACTCAGCTGAAGGCGCTCGGGATCTCCCCTACGCTGTTGAGTGGCGACCGGACAGCGGTTGTACACGACGTGGCTGGTAAACTGGGTATCACCGACGCTTATGGCGATCTGCTTCCGGGGGATAAGGCCAGCAAACTAACCGCTATGAAAGCGATAAACCGGCATGTTGCTTTCGTAGGCGATGGGGTAAACGATGCTCCTGTTATTGCATTGAGCGATGTAGGCATCGCCATGGGTGGACTGGGCAGCGATGCCACCATCGAAACAGCCGATGTGGTCATCCAAGACGACCGCCCGAGCAAAATTCCGGTGGCCATCCGCATTGGCCGCGCCACACGCCGTATCGTCTGGCAGAATATTACCATGGCCTTCGCCGTAAAAGCGATTGTGCTTATCCTCGGTGCCGGCGGGCTCGCCAACATGTGGGAAGCCGTTTTTGCCGATGTAGGTGTTGCCTTACTGGCCATTGCCAATGCCATCCGAATCCAAAAGATGCGTTTTTAGCTAATTTTTATAAATTTATTGTTTACCAACACCATTATGAAACATCCCATCAACAGAAAACAGTTTCTCCACGGCCTGTCGCTACTGGCCGGTTCGGCCCTCGCCCCTGCGGCTACATGGGCAGCTATCCGCAACAAGCCGGCGACCAAGATGAAACTTGGGTTGGTTACCTATCTCTGGGGCAAAGATTGGGATGTGCCCACCCTGATCGCCAACTGTACGGCAACAGGTTTGGCCGGTGTGGAACTCCGTGTGGACCATGCGCACGGTGTTTCACCCGAAATGAGTAAACGCGAGCGGCAGCTGGTCCGGGAACAGTTTGCCGGCAGTGCCGTCGAATGCGTGGGTATGGGTACCAACCAACAGTACGATTTCCCCGACCAACGGACCCTCCGGGAATCCATCGCGCGCACCAAGGAATTTATCCAGCTGAGCGCCGATATCGGCGGTACCGGTGTAAAGGTTAAGCCCAACGCCTTCCACGAAGGTGTGCCGCACGAAAAAACCATGGCGCAGATCGGCGCATCATTGAACGAACTTGCCGCTTATGCCGCTGATTTCGGGCAGCAACTCCGCCTCGAAGTGCATGGTAACGGAACGCAGAACCTCCCGAACATCAAAACCATCATGGACCACGCCGACCACCGCAACGCCACCATCTGCTGGAACTGCAACCGGCAGGATCTAGATGGCGAGGGTTTCCAATACAACTTCGATCTGGTGAAGGACCGTTTTGGGGACACCGTGCATGTACGCGAACTTGACCGGACGGACTATCCCTACCCCGCTCTTTTGGAAAACCTTCGTCGCATGGAATACGACGGATGGATATTGCTGGAATGCCATACCGACCCGGCCGACAAAGTACAGTCCATGCACGAGCAGCGTGCCGTTTTCGATCGGATGACGTCGACGTTATAACCTGCGTTAGACTATTCGTCCCTCACTGCCAACTCGTTGCTTCTTGCCAGCAGCTTAGCGCTCTCAGCCAACTGGATGAACTCCGCGCGGTAGCCTTCATCATCTTCTCCTTTTGCGCCTTTGGCCCGGGCAATCAGCTGATCGTAATTTGCCTGTTGCTTGTAGTCCGAGTTGCGTAACAGCATACCCAGTTCGGCTACGGCACTGGCAAACCGGAAGTCGGCAGTGGCGTTGGCCAGTTCCTGCGGGCGATCGGCTACCACCACCTGCTGCAACCGGCTTTTTTCACCCTCGGCGTCTTTATAGCGGAATTTCACGGTAGCTACCTCTTTACTGTTGCCCACAAAGAGACGTTCTTTCACCGGCTGGTATTTCAGGGGATCTACATCACCCGGATAGGTGCCCTTCACCCCTACGGGCACGATTTCATAGAGTGCCGTTACGGTGTGGCCTACCCCCATGTCTCCCCCCAGCTTTTCGTCGTTGTTAAAATCTTCCTTTTCCAGCAGTCGGTTCTCATACCCCAACAGCCGGTATGCCTGTACCTTGGCCGGATTGAACTCCACTTGTACTTTCACATCTTTGGCTACGGTAAACAGGGTGCCCCCAAATTCGGTGACCATCGCCTTACGGGCCTCCGTAATATTGTCGATGTAGGCGTAATTGCCGTGTCCCTTATCGGCCAATAACTCCATTTTGCTATCCTTGAGGTTTCCCATGCCGAAGCCCAGCACCGACAGGCTCACGCCGTTCTGCCGTTCCCTGGCAATGAGTTGTTCCATGTCGCCATCGCTAGAAGCACCCACATTGAAATCCCCATCGGAAGCCAGGATGATACGGTTATTGCCGCCTTTGATGAAATGCTGGCGCGCCGTGCGGTAAGCCAGTTGAAGCCCAGCCCCCCCTGCGGTGGACCCACCTGCTCTCAATGCGTCGATGGCATCCTTTATTTTGGCTTTCTGGTTTCCGGGCGTACTTTCGAGTGCTACCCCTGCCGACCCCGCATAGGTAACGATGGCCACACGGTCGTTGCTGCGCAGTTGGTCTATCAATAATTTCATCGCCGCCCGGGCCAGAGGCAGCCGGTTTGCACCCATCATCGAGCCCGATACATCGATAAGGAATACCAGGTTGGATGGCGGTAGTTTATCGGTTGGTACCGACTTCGCTTTGAGGCCAATGCGCAATAGATGGTGTTTCGGGTTCCATGGGGCCGTTGCCAGCTCGGTATGGATGGCCACGGGTTCATTGGCCGATGGCCCCGCCAAGTCGTATTGGAAATAATTGATCATTTCCTCTATCCGCACGGCATCGGTGGGCGGAAGTTGCCCGTTATTGATAAAACGGCGGAAATTGCTGTAAGAAGCCGCGTCCACATCGATGGCGAAGGTAGAAAGTGCCTCATCCAACGGGTTGTGGAATTTGTTTTCGGCAAATCCTTTGTAAGACTCCGTGTTCATCGGCTGTCGTATATGCCCTACATGCACGTACGTCCGCATCGTCATCGGCGCTCCACGGTCCGCCACACCGCCCGTTAATTTCGCTTCCGCTTGGGTGCCATGCCCGACAACGACCACCTCATCCAGCGATGGTTCTCTGGGAACGAGGCGGACGTCAATTACGCTTTCTTTACCTACCTTTACCCGTTTGGTTTCATACCCGATGTATTCGAATAGCAGGTAGTCTCCCTTATCAGCGCGGAGGGAATATCCTCCCTTCGCGTCGGTCGCGGTGGCTACCTGCGTGCCCACTACAGAAATGGCAACACCATACAGTGTTGCGCCGGTCTTTTGATCATAAACCTTCCCGCTGACATTAGCCGGCGTGTCCATACGGTATCCATTGAGGGATAACGATAGGATTGTTGCAATTAATATCGACTTCATAGCATTTGAATTTTTGCCGAAGGATGCGGGTGTGGCGGAATTTCCATAAACCGGAAAAAAAAATTATTTTCACCCCTTCATGAGCGTATTGGGCACACCACCGAAAAAAGACGTCGCCGACGATGTACTCCTGCGGCGTTACCGCGATACCGGCGATATGGAGGTGCTTGGTGAGCTTTACCAGGCTCATGCGGAGATGGTGTACTATGTATGCATGCGTTACCTCAAGAATAGCGAGCGCAGCAAGGACGCCGTGATGCAGATTTTCGAGGAACTCATCCACAAGGTCAATAAACAGGACATCCAACGTTTCGGCAGCTGGCTTTACGTGCTTAGCCGCAACCATTGCCTCATGCAGTTACGTGCCGAGAAAAACAGGCATCAGGTTTCTATCGATGAATTTGTGGAATTTCCCCTCGCTGTGCATCCGGATGGCGACGTGGAGGAAAAAGAAAAGCAGCTTACTGCCCTGGAACAATGTATGGAGCGGCTGCCGGAAAAACAAAAACGCAGTATGGATTTGTTTTTCCTGAACGAGAAATGCTATAAGGAAATTGCCGAATCGACCGGATACAGTTTGAAAGAGGTAAAAAGCTACATCCAGAATGGCAAACGGAATTTAAAATTGTGCATGGAGGCAAGCCATGGAAAAGGGTAAAGTGGATATGGAATTGATCAGGCGATACGTCCGCGGGGAGCTCAGCCCCCGCGAAATGTATGCTTTGGAACGGCAGGCCCAGGCCGACCCGATGTTGATGGATGTCATCCTCGGCGTGGAGCAGGAGGCGCTGGCGGTGCACGACGATAACCTTGCCGATATCCGAAAGCGCATCGCTGCGCGCACCGGTGAACCGCAGAAGGCCATCCGCCGACTTGCCCCTGTGCAACGCTGGGCCATAGCGGCATCCATACTGGCCGTGCTTACAGTGGGCACGTGGTGGTTTGTGCGCGAGGGTACCGTGGAACAGCACGAGGCAACCGTGGCCGCCACGTCGAAGGGAATGCCGGAAACCGAGGCCGAGGCGTTGCACGAGCCGATATCTCCTCCTGCCAACGCGCAGGAAGCTGATACTGCACCGGAGGCCGGCCGCACCGCATCCGCAGAGGCGGGGGCAGC
>NZ_JBMQOC010000040.1:0-47431 GCF_053550995.1 Parapedobacter sp. | reverse complement strand
CCAGATACCACTTTCGCAGATTGCTGAAGTCGATTATAAGTTGGGCCCGGCGCAAATCAGCCGCGAGGATGGCAAACGCAGGATTTATGTCGGCTTCAATGTGCAGGGAAGGGATGTGGCAAGTGTGGTAAACGAAATCCAGGTGCGGTTGGCGGAACAGGTGAAGCTCCCCACGGGTTATTACTTTACCTATGGCGGCCAGTTCGAAAATCTCCAAAAAGCCACAGACAGGTTACTGGTTGCAGTCCCGATCGCACTGCTCTTGATTTTTATACTGCTATATTTCACCTTCCATTCCCTGAAAGAGGCCATTTTAGTCTATACGGCTATTCCGATGAGCGCTATCGGTGGCGTGTTTGCCCTTCTCGTACGGGACATGCCTTTCAGTATTTCGGCCGGTGTTGGGTTTATCGCATTGTTCGGCGTAGCCGTATTAAACGGAATTGTGTTGATTGCAACCTTCAACCGATTGGAAAGGGAGGGTTGGGATAAAATTATTCCACGGATCATCGAGGGGACTAAAACCAGGCTACGGCCGGTACTGATGACGGCGTCGGTAGCGAGTTTGGGGTTTCTGCCGATGGCATTGAGTACCAGTGCAGGTGCTGAAGTACAAAAGCCATTGGCAACGGTGGTTATCGGTGGGCTGGTTACAGCAACTGTATTGACATTATTCGTTCTTCCCTTATTATATCTGGTATTTATGAAAAACAATAAACCACGTGGAGGCTCGCGGTTAGGCGCGGTAGCATCGACGGTAATACCGGTCTTATTCGTGTTCTTCTTCTTCGGTTTTTCGCAAAACGCTAGCGCCCAAACCATCGGGGTAGATGAGGCCATCGAAATCGCTTTGCAGAACAATATCGGGATCCAGTCCAAAAAATTGGATATCGAATCAGCGCAAAGCCTACGGAAGGCGGCGTTTGAATTGCCCAAAACGGCCGTGAACGTCCAATACGGCAATACCGATGGGTTTGAATATAATGATGGCATTCAAATTTCGCAGAACATACCGTTCCCCACACTTTTCAGCGCACGGAAAAACCTCGCCAACGAACAGGTGGTAAGCCGTGAATGGAAAAAGGCATTGACAACCAACGAACTGAAAAAGCAAGTGCGGACGTATTATTATCAACTGGCTTATTTAGCGCACAACGCTGCCGTATTGAAAAACTTGGACGGCGTTTACACCGATTTTATCCGAGTTGCAGAACTTCGGTATAAAACGGGCGATATCGGCAAATTGGATGTTAATGCTGCCGTTACCAAAAAGGGCGAGATAAGTTTGCTGTTCCAACAGAACGAGGTTTCTAGGCAAAATGCATACAACGGTTTGAAGACCTTAATGCAAACACAGACGGATTTCACCGTTGAGATACAATCGGATTATGAACCGATGCGTTTAAGTACGATCATTGATAGTGCGGCGGTCGGTAATCATCCGCGCGTCCAGCTATTATACCAAGAGGCCAAAGTTGCCGAACAGCGCAAGAAAGTGGAACGGGCTGCCTCCTTGCCAGACCTTACGCTGGGCTATAATAATATATCGTTGGTGGGGGTGCACAGCAAAAACGGAGTGGAACAATTTTATGGGAGAGGCCAACGGTTTAGTTCGGTCGAGGCAGGCATTGCCATACCGTTGACATTCGGCGCTACGAACGCTAAAATACGTTCATTGGATTACGAGGTTCAATCGCTCGCATTGGATGCAAAATGGCAGGAGCAACAGTTGAAAGCCGAACTGGCGAATGCCTTAAACCAGTATAGGCACAGTTTGGCACGGTTTAATTACTTCAAAGCGCAGGCGCTTCCGAATGCAGGTGAGATCATCGAAGCTGCAAAACTGGGATATGAGACCGGCGAAATATCGTATGTTGAATATCTTTATGCTTTGCAGACAATAACTGACACCAAACTGAATTACCTGAAGAGCATACAGGAAATCAATGAGACGGTAACACTTATCCATTCACTAATCAGTAAATAAGACATACGATGCAACAGATGATAAATAAATTATTCTTTTTCGTTTTCCTGGCAGGGGCCTTGGCTTCCTTTTATGCCTGTACAAACGGTCATGAACCAGAAGAAGCCCACGATCACGACGAATCGATGGAAACGTCGTCACACGAACATGAGGAAGGTAACGCGGTAACCCTTACCCATGAGCAGTTAAAAACGGTTGGTATTGAAATCGGTACCATTGAGCAAAAGCAACTGTCTGCAACCATGAAGGCCAACGGCTTTTTGCGAGTGCCTAATAATAACAAGGCGAACGCTACTTCGCTATTCGGCGGTATCGTGAAGACCCTGACGGTGGAGATAGGCGATAACGTAAAGAAAGGACAGGCCGTAGCTGTCATTTCCAACCCGCAATTCATACAATTGCAGGAAGAGTACCTGAATATCAATAGTAGCATCGCGTTCGCTGAACAAGAGTTCGACCGGCAACAGGATTTGAGCGAAGGCGATGTGGGTGCCAAGAAAAATTTACAACGTGCTACAGCCGAATTGAATACGTTACGAACGCGTAAAGCTTCACTGAAACAACAGATACGGCTGATGGGTATCGATCCGCTTTCATTATCAAATGCTAGCCTGAAGTCTTCATTGACCGTCACCAGCCCGATAAATGGCACGGTCAGTGATGTTTTTGCCAAAATAGGAAGCTATGTAGATGTCGCGTCGCCCATTGCAGAATTGGTAGAAAACAGTGCCCTACATTTAGATTTACAGGTATTTGAAAAAGATATCCCGCTGATCAAAGTCGGTCAGAAAATAGATTTCGTTGTAACAAACAGCCCGAACAAAACGTATACTGCCGAAGTATATAATATCGGCTCTTCTTTCAATAGCGATAGTAAGACCATTGCGATACACAGCGAGGTAATCGGCGATAAGACAGGACTTATCGACGGCATGAACATTACCGGTATCGTTGATCGGGGAGGCGAGTCAGGTCCGGCTGTCCCCAATGACGCAATCGTCAATGCGGATGGTAAATACTATATCTTTTTGGTCAAAGAAGAGGAAGGGGCGCTCCATGACCATAAGGAGGGCGAATCGCATAATCTCGGTTCTGAACAGGGTACGCGTTTCGAAAAAATCGAAGTGATGAAAGGTGCTACGGAATTGGGCTATACCGCGATTTCGCCTGTTATTGAAATTCCACAGGAGACGCATATCGTTGTGAAAGGAGCTTTTTTCGTAAATGCCAAGTTGAGCAATGCGGGCGATGCACATGCCCATTAGCGATATACAAAATTGATGTTCTGGCGGCTTTTCTAGGGAATCTGTTTTTTTGATACTAATATGAAAAGAAACCCTCAAGTCGACCATTTTGGCCAACACTGTGTTGCGGATATCATTTATGTGGCAAATTGAGACAGCTTATGTTAATCTGATTGAATGGCTGGTTAACTGAAGTTAATTGGGTAGGTGATACGCTCGCTACTTTTGCTTACGTTCGTTAAGATACAGGATGTTAGAAGCTTATCCCGATTGGCGAGATAACGACAAATGATATCCCACAGAACCCTCGGTACCCATAACAATTTAAGTATGACCAACGACAACGTTATAAAGGGTAGGATGGGACTGGCCCTGATATTATGGGCGAGCGGCATCTTTGCGTTAGGTGCCTGCAGTACAGTGGTGACCACCTATTACGTGGCCCCTAACGGCAGCGACGAGGGCGATGGCACAAAGCAACGGCCATTTATCTCCTTAGCATCGGCCAAACGTACCGTGGCGGATCTCAAGGAGCGAGGGAGCACCGATCGGTTTGAAATGGTGCTGCTGGAAGGCACGTATCACTTGTCGGCGCCATTGGTTTTCCACGCGGAAGAATCCGGAACCCCCAAAGCACCATATACGATCCGTGCAGACGATGGTGCGGAAGTGATACTGAGTGGGGGAGTGCCACTCGAATTAGATTGGGAACCTCAGGAAGGTGGGATATGGAAGAGCCCCGTTCACGGAGTAAATAACATAACAGCACTGTTTGCCGAAGAGAGGGCGCTGACGAGGGCACGGTACCCGAACAAGGAAGAAGGGAAACTTCCGTTTGGTGGGTTTGCCGCGGATGCGCTTGACCACGAACGGGTAGCCAGCTGGGAAAACCCGGCGGGCGGGTTTATCCATGCGATGCATCGTAGTAGATGGGGAGGTATGCATTACCGGATTACGGGTAAGGATGATGCCGGGAACTTGGTTTACGAGGGAGGCTGGCAGAACAACCGGCCCGGCCCGATGCACAAGACGCAGCGTTATGTGGAGAACATCTTCGAGGAACTCGACGCACCGGGCGAATGGTATTTTGCGGAAGCCGAACGGATGTTGTATTATATTCCCGAGGAGGGGCAGCAAGTCGAGGATATGCAATTCGTGGCTGCCCAGCTCGAAAGCCTGATCCAACTGAAAGGTAGTGAACAGCGCCCTGTGACCGATATCCATGTCGAAGGGATGGTCTTTCAGCACACTACCCCAACCTTCATGAAAACAGAAGAACAGCTTATGCGGAGCGATTGGGCCATTCACCGAAACGGGGCGGTGGTATTTGATGGTACGGAGCGTTGCGGTGTGCATAAAGGTACGTTCAGCTTGCTCGGCGGCAACGCCGTGTTTGTGAGCAATTACAACCGGAAGGCTGAAATTTCGGGGAACCTCATTGAGCACATCGGCGGGAGCGCTGTCTGTCTTGTGGGCAACATTAATGCTGTCCGCTCCCCTTCTTTCCGCTACGAAGAGTTTGTGCCTGCCAGCGATATAGATACCATACCGGGCCCTAAAAGCGGCGACTATCCAGCAGATTGCATAGTGGAAGATAACCTCATCCGCCACATTGGCTCCATCGAAAAACAGGTGGCCGGTGTGCAGATTCAGCTAGCAGCTCGTATCCAAGTGCGCCATAATACCATTTACCAAGTGCCGCGCGCGGGTATTAATATTGGAGATGGTGCCTGGGGAGGACACCTTATTGAACATAACGACGTGTTTGAAACGGTACTTGAAACGGGCGACCACGGTGCCTTCAATTCTTGGGGCAGGGACCGCTTTTGGCATCCGGATCGGAAGGTGATGGACAGTTTGGTTAAGGTCCATCCCGAGTGGATCTTATTGGATGCCGTGGAAACGACCATCATTCGAAACAACCGCTTCCGGTGCGACCATGGGTGGGATATCGATTTGGACGATGGTTCGAGCAACTATGAAATCTACAACAACCTGTGCCTGGCCGGAGGGCTCAAATTGCGGGAAGGGTTTTACCGGAGAGTCTATAATAATATCTTGGTGAACAATGGATTCCACCCGCATGTGTGGTTTGATAAAAGCCATGATGTGTTTACGAAAAATATCGTGATGACCGCCCATCAGGCGATACGCGTGGACCATTGGGGGGATATGGTGGACCATAATTTTTTTGTGGATAGCGCTGATCTTGAAGCAAGCCGGAAATACGGAGTCGAAGATGACGGAATAGTGGGCCATCCGCATTTTGCGGGCGCACCAGCGGCAGATTTTACGGTAGGAGACGAATCGGTATTCCTCAAACAGGGTTTTGAGAATTTTGCTATGGATGATTTCGGCGTGTTTTCTCCCGGATTGAAAGCAAAAGCGGAGGGTCCGGTGATATCGCCATTGGCGGCCGCAGAAACCTTTTCAGCAGGCGAGGTCGTGGAATGGCACGGCGCAAAAGTGAAGTCCGTAGAGACCCTTGGTGAGCAATCTGCCGCCGGTCTGGACCGGATAAGGGGGATATTATTAGTGAGTGTATCAGAAGGCTCGCAGGCGGCGCAAGCAGGTTTGCAGGCGGCTGATGTTCTTTTGGTCTGCGAAGGAACCGAAATGGATGCGGTAATCGATTTGGTGAAAGTGGAAGCTGCCAACAAATGGAAAGGGCAGTTACAATTGACGGTTTGGCGAAGCCAGCGGGAAAACCGGTTGACTCTCAACACCCATTAATCCAAGGTTTTCCGCCCCGCAAACGGCCCCTTTCCCAAAAGGAAATCCATGGCTTTAGCTACGTTCCGCTCGATACCGGCTTCCGTTTTGAGGGATGCAATGTACCGCATAATCTCCTTTTGTTTATATGGGGCAAGTGCATCAAAGCACTCTCGAGCTTGCTTGTTCTTGGCCAGCGCGGCTAGCAGCTTAGGGTGGGGGTGGATGGGCCGGTCGGCCGGGTCAAAGGAAACTTCCAATACCACGGTTTCGCCGATACGTTGGGGTGAGTTTTTGAGCATTTCGACGTTCACATACAGTCGCCAGGCACCGCTGTATTTTACCAGCGTTTGTCGGAACATTTTACCGTTTATCGTACCCTTAATTGGTATCGGCCCTTTGTCTTTCCCCGCTTGCGCCTGAATGGCGGTCAGTACCTTTTGGGGCACAAATACGAAGGGATTGATGCCGATGATGTCCAGATTGGCGTTGAATTTCCACATGGTTGTATAGCACTTCGTTTAGTATCCGGTTGGCTTTCGCCGTTGCGCTGCAGCCGTTGCTATTTCGGCGACGCGTTTTTGGCGTGTTTCGGAACGCTTAGCCAACACCACCCATTGCAGCAGCGCTTTCCGGACAGATTTACTGAGGCTGTCGAAATAAGCTTGAGCACCGACGTGGCGACCGATGGCAAAGGCCAAGTCGCTCGGCATCAGTAAGGCTTCAACACTATCCAGAATGGTCCACGAGCCGTTCCGTTTCGCCGTCTCGACGCAGGCCAATCCGGCCGGCGTCATTTGTCCAGCGATGACAAGCCGCTCCACCTTTTCCTTGTTGATCTTCGACCATGTGCCGGTGGGTTTACGCCTGCTGAAGAACTGTACGGTACGGTCATCATCGAGTTTCTTTTTGATGCTGTCTATCCATCCGAAGCATAGGGCTTCGTCGACCGCATCAGCCCAACTGATCGTGGGTATGCCGGATTGCTTTTTGTACTGGATAAGCCATACACCTTGATGGAGGTGATGGTTGCCGTGAAGCCAATTGCGCCATTCCGCGGTGGAGGAGGCGTATACCATTTCGTCATCCATCAAATCGTTTTTTGCCGTTTCATCATCGCTAAGCCAAAGGTACGATCCGGTAGTGACAACCCTATGGCAGGAGTGGGTTTTTGCTGGGGAACGGTTACTGCACTTGCCCCATAAGCGACGGTACCCTTCTCGGGTAGGCCTCCCTGTGTGTGTTGAAATCCTGATACTTGTTGCGGATATATAGCAATAGGTCGTAGTCTGAAAACCCGAGCAACTGTTCGTAGGTAGGCCTGAAAAACCAGTGGAAGACATCCAGTTCCCCGTCGGGAATATTCGTCTGCGCTTGGATGAGCGCCTTCGTATACCGGCGGTCCACGTAATCTTCGCGCTCGTCGCGCATGAGGGTTGCTTTTAGTAGCTTGCTCCGTCTCTGCTCGCGCGAGAACGAAGCAAAGAGCACATTGAGGTTGATGGCAATGCCCACGGGTGCGAGCGTCAGTGCCTCCCAAGGCTTCACAGGCTTGAAATTGAACTGATCAGCATACTCTTCGCGCATCCACAGCGAATCTTTCACAGAATTGCGCTTGCCGAGTATACGGACCTCAGCGAGGCCGATGGTTTTGCTTAACAATGAAATGTAAAGCAGCGTATCCGGGAGCGAGTACAAGGTAAGGGATGCTGGCTCGTAGCCAATGTGCGAGACGGAAATGGTGATCGGGAAGTTGGTGAAACCCGAGATGCCGAAACGCCCCGAAGCATCGGTGGCCGCGCGGCGGTTACCTATCGTAATGCTGGCCGCCCGGATGGCCTGCGCAGTTTCACGATCGCGCACCACACCGCCGAGATACTGCGCTTGCGCCAGTGGTATCGACAACATACTGCTGCAAATGAGCCAATACAACGATATGAGGCGACGACTTCTATACATGGTGCGGTAAAGGTAATAGTAGGCTCGCTTATGTCCAGTGGTTTTAACATTTGTTAACCAATATTTGATTTACTACATATGTCGCGTATACTTATTCAACCTTCTGGAACATTGTTCTTTTGCCGACAGGTGGGGAGAGCGTGTTGTTGGTTGGCAGATCAGGTATCCCCTTGGGAAGAATTTTTGACGATCAACCCATCGGAGTTGTCCTGGTCGGTGTAAAGCCCGGCTATGCATGGATTACCGATTTCCAAAAATTTTACCTACTTTCGAGGCCTTAAACAACGATAACTAAGAGAATACCATGAGTTTAAAAGATTTTAAAGGGGTTGTTACCGGTGATGCCGTACAGGAATTATTTGAGATCGCGAAGGCACATAAATTTGCATTGCCCGCAGTGAACGTCATCGGTACGGATTCGATAAATGCCGTAATGGAAACCGCCAAGGCGGTAAATTCCCCTGTGATTATCCAGCTGTCTAATGGCGGTGCGCAGTTCTACGCTGGTAAATCCATGAGTAACGACGGGCTGAAAGCGTGCGTGCTTGGTGCCGTGTCGGCGGCGCACCACGTACACTTGCTGGCCGAACATTACGGCGTAGCGGTTATCCTGCACACCGACCATGCGGCCAAAAAGTTATTGCCTTGGATCGATGGTATGCTGGACCATGGCGAACAATTCTTTAGGCAAAACGGCAAACCACTGTTTTCATCGCACATGCTCGATTTGTCTGAAGAGCCCATTGAAGAGAATATCGAGATATCGAAGAAATACCTCCAACGGATGAAGGCGCTTGGCATGACTGTGGAAATCGAACTTGGCGTAACCGGTGGGGAAGAGGATGGTGTGGACAACACCGACGTTGACAGTTCCAAATTGTACACCCAGCCCGAAGAGGTGGCTTACGCCTATGAAGAACTGAACAAGGTGAGCGATAAGTTTACCGTGGCTGCAGCTTTCGGAAACGTACATGGCGTCTATAAACCGGGCAACGTGAAATTGCAACCCGTTATCCTTCGCAATTCGCAGGAATATATCCGCGAGAAGTTTGGCTTGTCTGCCGAGAAGCCAGTGAACTTTGTTTTCCATGGTGGATCCGGTTCGGCTCCCGAAGAAATTGCGGAGGCAATATCCTATGGGGCAATCAAAATGAATATCGATACCGACATGCAATGGGCATTTTGGGATGGCGTACGTGGATACTACCAGGCAAATGAGGGATACCTGCAGAGCCAAATCGGCAACCCGGAAGGGGCGGATTCGCCAAACAAAAAATATTACGACCCACGTGTGTGGTTGCGCAAGGGCGAAGAGCACTTCGTGAAGCGCCTTACCCAGGCATTTGAAGAATTGAACGCGTTGGATGTGAATAGCAAGCTATAAGGCTAAAGACGACTTCTTCTTTTGCAAAATACCTGAAAAATACCCGACACTGGGTATTTTTTTTGCTTAATGTGACCTATACTTTTGTGACGACAATTAATAACACCCCCCAAAACGGGGAGAAAAATTCACTTTAATCAACTAATTAATTAATCGTAGTCACATCATTATGGAAACACGTAAACTTCTATCTTTTATTGCGTTAGCGATATTCAGCTGTGCGTTATTCGTCGTCTCGACACCCGCCTTTGCACAAAAGGCAAAAAAACGTACCGTTACAATCAGTACGGAAAGTGGGGCTAACCTTTTCGTGGATGGGAAGCAGGTGACGGCACCTGCCAAAATCAAAATTGACAAGTACGCTACCGTTAATATCCGGGTTGAAAAGGTGGGATTCGTTACCGAGATACGTAACTATGAAAACAACGGGGTCAATGTTATCCCGAAAACGGATTATATCCAGTTGGTAAAAGACGAAGCGTACGAGAACTCGTTTGTTACCAACCTAGCCAACCAGGACATCGATATCCGGCCAGCCCGCAATGCGGAAGAATCATGGGTGTTGCTTAATCGTATCGTCACCGGTACGTTTGATGTTATTGCCATCATGGATAAGACTACCGGCTATATGGCAACCGCCTGGTCTGCCAAATCGTTCAATTCTGCCGTGGTACGCACGCGGCTAATTATCAGGACCAGCAACACCGACCCGTTGGAGTATAAGGCAAAATTGGTGTCCGAGATTGCGCCGCCAGGTACGAGTGTGATAGCCGATGAGTCTTTTCGCAAGTGGGACCGCGTGTTGCGTACCTACGAAAATGTAATCCCCGACCTACAAAGCCGTTTATCGGTAAAATAATATCCGTATAAAGCCAAGATGCAATCTATACGATTATGAAGACAAATGCTTCTTTAAAAAAAGCAGTAGCCTGTGTTGTTGCGAGCCTTTTTGTTACCAGTGCAGTCGCACAACAGGCAACGGTTGCAAACCAAGGTTATTATAATGAGTCCGATTATGGGAAATTTTATATCCGTTTGGGCGTTAACATTCCACAAGGCGGCTTTGGTAAGGCGCTCGATGCCGCCGTGCCATTATACGAGAATATCGCCAAAGACGGCGCAATAGGGGCCGAGTTGGGTGCCACCATGGAATTGGGCCGGTACTTCTTTTTCCATGAGGATCCCATCAGTGATTTGTTTAAGGTGGGGCTCGATGCCACCTTCTTTTCCTTCGGCTACAACATGGGTAAATCGTTGCCCCATCCGGATGAAGTTGCCGATCCGTTCGACTTTGTTACCGGTAGCGTGAAGCTGGGACCAGTGGTTTCGTTCAACCCCATGGAAGGTTTTTACGCGGATATTTTCGTTAAAGCGGCGCCCACGGTATTGTTGTCGTTTGAGCCGCCTTATCATTTCAAAGGCGACATATATGATCCGGATGCAGAAGTGCTGTATTTCAATACTGACGAGAACGTAAATTTTGGGCTAAAGACCGATATGGGCATTACCCTTCGGTACCGAAAGATGACATTCACAGCTAGCTATGAAAGCGGCACATTTGAAGTACCCATCACTTACTATGAGAATGATGGTAGTGAATCGGTCTATGACAACACACCACAAGAAATGGATAGAAAGATGCCGATGGGCGTCCTGCAGCTGAAACTGGGGCTCCAAATGTTTTAACAGACGTGGTAGCTATCGACCTTGCAAGCCAGGTACCTCATGATTAAACCACGCTTATACGCCGCAGGGAGGATGTTACAGCCCTTAACAGCATCCTCCCGGCTGTAAGCGTTTACATAACCACTTTGGTTTCTATTGGACGGTTGTTGAAAAAAGGCTGGTAGAATGCCGCAGAATTCCCTATTTTGCGGACCTTGGAAAATTTACTAACCGTTAACACACAGAGTAAAACAGCCGATTCGGCTGCAAAACCTTATGGAACAGTTTATTAAAGCCATTAACGACGTGGTGTGGAGTAATGCGCTCGTTGTGCTATGTATCGGGGTAGGGGTCTATTTTTCGTTTGCGACCGGGTTTTTACAGGTCAGGTACCTGAAAGATATGGTGAGGCTGCTGATTGGCGGCAGCTCATCCACCAAAGGTGTGTCCTCCTTTCAGGCCTTTGCATTGGCCTTATCGGGCCGGATTGGCACCGGCAATATCGCCGGCGTGGCCACGGCGATTGCCATGGGTGGTCCCGGAGCCGTATTTTGGATGTGGCTCATCGCATTCTTGGGGTCGGCATCGGCTTATGTGGAAGCAACCTTGGGCCAGATTTACAAAGAAGTGAAAGACGGACAATACCGCGGCGGCCCCGCATTCTATATCGAAAAAGGACTGGGCGTTAAATGGTATGCCGTGGTTTTCGCGGTTGCCACGATCCTGAGTACGGCCCTTTTCCTGCCTGGTGTGCAAAGTAACAGCATTGCCTTGGGGGTACAAAATGCATTTGACGTACCCGTTGAATATACCGGTATCGCACTGGTTATACTGCTTGGCCTTATCATTATCGGCGGGGTGAAACGTATCGCGAAGGTGGCCGAAGTGGTGGTGCCCTTTATGGCAGGTGCCTATATTTTGATGGCATTGATTATCATTGCACTGAATTACAAGGAAATTCCCGCTGTATTTGGGCTGATATTCAGGTCCGCCTTCGATTTCGAACCGGCCTTTGGTGGGATGCTGGGTATGGCCATATCATGGGGTGTGAAACGGGGCATCTATTCCAACGAAGCAGGGCAAGGTACCGCCCCGCATGCCGCTGCAGCCGCCGAAGTAAGCCATCCGGCCAAACAAGGACTGGTGCAGGCGTTTTCCGTGTATGTTGATACCCTATTTGTGTGTACCGCAACTGCACTCATGATCTTATTCACAGGAGCCTATAACGTACAAAATCCAGCAGGTGGCTATCATGTTGAAAACATACCGGGCGTACAGATCGGTTCGGAATATACCCAATACGCGGTAGCCCATCATTTTCCTAGCATTGGTGCTGGTTTCGTTGCGCTGGCGTTGTTCTTTTTCGTCTTTACGACCATCATGGCTTATTATTACATGGCCGAAACCAACCTCAGCTACCTCGATAAACAGGGAAAGCAGCGGTGGGCGGTATGGGCACTTCGTATCCTTATCTTGTTTGCCACTTATTACGGTACGGTAAAGACTGCCGCACTGGCGTGGACCATGGGCGATATCGGGGTGGGGTTGATGGCGTGGCTTAACCTCATTGCCATTATATTGCTGCGTAAGCCGGCATTGAAAGCCCTCAAGGATTACCGCAAACAGAAGGCTCAAGGCAAAGACCCCGTGTTCAATGCAGACGAGTGGGACATCAAGCATGCCGACGAGTGGTCGATACGGAAAGACAGGTAGCCGATTTTCTTTTTCGTATCTACGATTTCGTATCTTATACGTACCTTTGGCCCATGCCAGAAAAAATCATTATCCTTGATTTCGGCTCTCAATATACCCAATTGATTGCGAGGCGGGTTCGGGAGTTGAATGTATATTGTGAAATCTATCCCTACACCAATATTCCTGTGTTTGACGAATCGGTAAAAGGGGTTATCTTTTCGGGAAGCCCATACTCCGTGCGGCAGGATGACGCGCCCCAGGTCGATTTCCAATCTATCCAGGACCGGTTTCCATTATTGGGCGTATGTTATGGCGCCCAATATCTGGCGCAGCATTCGGGTGGATCGGTGGTGGCGTCTACCATCCGCGAATACGGTCGGGCCAACCTCCATTTTGTAGACCGTGTTAGCCCACTGATGGCCGATATCCCCGTCGACTCCCAAGTGTGGATGTCGCACGGAGATACTATTTCTTCCATTCCCGAAACGTTTGATATCATTGCCAGCACCAATAAGGTAAATGTGGCAGCATACCACATCAAGGGTACACAGACGTATGGTATCCAATTTCACCCCGAAGTAACCCACAGCACCGATGGTACGACATTGTTGAAAAATTTCGTCATCGACATCTGTGGGTGCACACCGTCATGGACAGCTGATGCATTTGCGGAAACAACAGTTGCAGCGTTGAAGAAAAAGCTGGGTAACGACCACGTGATCATGGCGCTATCCGGCGGTGTCGACTCGACGGTAGCGGCGGTTTTGCTGCATCAGGCAATCGGCGATAACCTGCATTGTATATTTGTAGACCATGGATTGCTACGGAAGGATGAATTTGAACAAGTGCTGGAATCATACCAGCATATGGGGCTTAATATCAAAGGTGTAAATGCCAAAGAACGTTTTTATGGGAAGCTGGCAGGTGTGAGTGAGCCCGAACAGAAACGTAAAATCATCGGTGCGGCATTCATCGACGAATTCGACGATGCCGCACACGCCGTGCAGGCGGAGCTACCGGCCGGTGTGGAAGTGAAGTGGCTTGGGCAGGGTACCATATACCCCGACGTCATCGAGTCGGTGTCGGTAAATGGTCCTTCCGCCACCATCAAATCGCATCATAATGTGGGCGGGCTGCCCGATTTCATGAAACTGAAGGTGGTTGAACCCCTCAACACGCTCTTTAAAGATGAAGTGCGCCGGGTGGGCAAAGCGCTTGGGGTGGCACCAAGCATCCTCGGTCGACACCCGTTCCCCGGTCCCGGCCTTGCTATCCGAATCTTGGGAGAAATCACGGCCGAAAAGGTACGGATTTTGCAGGAAGCAGATGATATCTACATCCGTAACCTGCGGGAATCGGGCTGGTATGATCAGGTGTGGCAAGCGGGAACGATTTTCCTGCCAGTGCAGTCGGTAGGGGTAATGGGCGATGAACGAACCTACGAGCACGTAGTGGCACTCCGTGCGGTTGGCTCACTCGATGGGATGACGGCAGATTGGGTACACCTGCCCTATGAGTTGTTGGCGAAGATATCAAACGAGATAATCAATCATGTAAAGGGGATAAATAGGGTTGTATATGATATTAGTTCAAAACCTCCGGCGACTATTGAATGGGAGTAAGTGCCTTATAGGCTTATCGGTATTGGTATGGTTGGTGGCATGTACACCCAAGGTGCGAGTACTGCGGGCACCGGGAAGTAAGGAACCTACCCAAAAAACGGAAACGCCCACAGAGAAAGAAGATGCGGTTGCCAAGCCGGCAGGAAAGGAAGCAGTTGACTTTAACCAAATTGCGTTGCTTTTGCCGTTTGAGCTCAATAAGGCCAATCAGCACGCCCCAAGCGCCGTGGATATCAAACGGTCCGCTTTGGCATTGGACTTTTACCAAGGGTTTAAGGTTGGACTGGATGTACTTTCTGCCGAAGGCGCGAATTTCAAACTGAACGTATTGGATACGCGCGATGACGCTGGCGAAAATGCGCGCATTGCCAAATTAGAGGAGGTGCGCGAGGCCGCGTTGGTCGTAGGGCCGGTGTATCCAAAGGAAATACAGGTGTTTGGCTTCAATGCGCAGCTCGATCAAACATTACAGATTTCGCCCTTGGCGGCAAGTATGCCATCAGAGTTTAATTTCTCCAACTTGGTTACCATGACGGCACCGCTTCCGGTACACGTCCGTGCACTGGCAACCCATATTGCCGGCCAGTACAAGCAGGGGGATGTGGTGATTTTCTATCAAACGCCCGACGAGGCGAGTAAGCAATTACTGACGCCCCTTAGAACGGAGCTTCGCAAACTGAAGAATGGCCACATCCAAGTGGTAGAAGTAGAAGATGAAGATGGTCTCGGGAGCCGGGTGCATCTTGGAGGCAAAAACCTGATCGTATTGGCCACCACCAACAAGTATGAGATATCACCGATTTTGGCGCAGCTACAGAGGCTGCAGGAAGAACTATCTTATGATATCCAATTATTTGGGCATCCAAGTTGGTCGAAGCTGGGATTCGACGCTGATGACGGACTCGCAGCGTTCGACACCCGTATAACTACCTCGTACTATATCGACAAAAATGCCGCCGACGTACGCCGGTTCGACCAGCAGTATCGAAATGAGTTCGGCATAGCACCCACCGAATTTGCATATAAGGGCTACGATGCCGCTTATTATTTTGGTAGTTTGCTCGTGAAGTATGGTCCCGATTACCGGTCGCATCTGGAAGAGACTGCGTATAGAGGGTTACATAATACGTTTAAGTGGGAATATAATGCCGCTTGGGGCTATGTGAATAACGCCATTTCCATTTTGCAGTATGGTAGTGGAGGCTTCCGGCCGATCAATTAAACCAACCTCCTATGGTTTCAGAAAAACGGGTGCGGCAGCAGATCCGGACGGTTGAACGCCTGCTCCATGAGTATGCAAAAGAAAAAGGCATACCATTGGCCCGTTTCCTTACTGGGTTTTACAAGCGTAATCGGCAGATGGGAAGTAGAGATCGGCGGATGGCCTCGCGGTTGGTTTATCATTATTTCCGCATCGGTGGCGCCGCCGCTCACGAAGCGCTGGCGATGAAGCTGGCGATGGCCGATTTCCTTTGCAGCAATGACAGCGAGTTGGCTTCCGTTTTTCTGCCCGAATTTAATGCATACCGCCAAGCCGACCTTTCTGGAAAAATTTCATTGCTAGAATCCCACACCACTTTTCGCTTGGACGATGTGTTCCCGTTTAGACAGTCCCTCTCAGCAGGGATCGACCGCCAGCTATTTGTGGAAAGTCTTTTTGTACAGCCAGACCTCTATATCCGGCTACGGCCGCGTCATCGCGACGATGTGTTAAGGGCATTACAACTGGCACGGATTGATTACCAGATCGTTGATACGTATACGGTATCGTTACCCAACGGCACCGCGTTAGACCGTTTAGCCGGCATTGCCGGTAAATACGAAGTGCAGGACTTTTCGTCGCAACAGACGGGTGCGTATTTCGAGGCTGCTGCCGGCGAACAATGGTGGGACGCCTGTGCCGGAGCTGGAGGCAAATCGCTCCTGCTGTTGGATCGATCGCCAGGTGTGGGCATTTTGGTATCTGATACGCGGCGTAGCATATTGCGCAACCTCGATGAACGCTTTGGGCAGGCGGGTATAACATCATACCGACAGCGTGTTGCCGACCTCACCAAAGATACGGCAACTGTGATGGACGATGAACAGTTTGACGGTATCATCCTCGATGCCCCCTGTTCGGGATCGGGTACGTGGGGCCGTACACCGGAGATGCTTTCGTTATTCGACATTCAATCGATAGGCCGCTTCGCTACCCTGCAACGACAGTTGGCAGCACAGGTCATAAAGCACCTGAAGCCGGGCAGGCCACTTATATACATTACCTGTTCAGTATTTGCTGAGGAAAACGAAAAGGTGGTCGACTATCTACGAGAAACCTTTCAAATGCAGGTGCAGCGAGTCAGCGTATTGGAGGGTTATCGGCATAAAGCGGATAGTATGTTTGTGGCCCGGTTAATACACGGTTGATTTGCCATTTATCCTACAATATGCTACTTTTGGAGAAAGGATAGCGCATGAAGATAGCTGTATTTCCCGGATCTTTCGACCCCATTACCAAGGCACACGTTGACATCGTGGAGCGAGCCACGGTACTTTTCGATAAAATTTATGTGGCCATAGGTACCAATAGCACCAAAAAGGGATTTTTTGGCCCTGACGAGCGATTGGCTATTGTGCAGTCGGTATTTGCCTCGCATGGAGGGGGAGTAACAGCTGCGCAATTTAAGGGCCTAACAGTCGATTTCTGCCGGGAGGTCGGGGCCCAGTTTATCCTTCGTGGTATGCGCAATGCAGGTGATTTTGAGTTTGAAAAAGCCATTGCACAGAATAATGTGACATTGGCCCCCGCAATCGAAACCGTCTTCTTGGTAAGTAGCAGCGGCTTATCGCATATCTCGTCCACAATCGTCCGTGAAATCATCGCAAATGGCGGTAACATCCAACAACTGGTGCCGGAAGCGGTGATTGAAGCCGTGAGCCGTAAATCATGAATCAGAAAAACACGGTATCCAATACTTCCACAATGGAAGGGTAGGTATTCTTTCGGACTTTTTCGAATTTTGTTTTCGGTAACCACACCGCCTCCGTGATGTCTTCTTCGAATTGCGGTTTGAGTTTAGGCACTTTATTCACGCCCATTTCGTACCAATTCGTTTTTTTGAGAACCAACTCGCCCTTTAGCTGGTACGTATGGTAGGAGGTGACCAGTTTTTGCCCCAGATAGTCAACTTGTATGCCGCATTCTTCTTCCACTTCGCGCACCGCCGCCTTTTTCATCGATTCGCCGGGGTCCACCTTGCCCTTGGGCAAATCCCACTTGCCAAGCCGATAGATGAAAAGATAGTTGCCTTCCCCATTCTTTACAAGTCCACCAGCTGCTTTGATGACCTTTAATTTTTTCCTGATGAGGCTGAAATAGGCATGGGGATCGTCTGTTTGGACGAAATATGTCGTCCCAGATTTATTTGGTCGGCATTGCTTGAAAAGTTTTTCTATGTCAAGATATTGATGGTCAATTGATTGAATGTCGCTGATGTTTTTTGGGGGGTACTCTGCCAAAACAAGGGCAGATTGGTTCATATAAATTTTATAGATTTGCGCCATGAATGATATGAATGAGGTTGCACAAAAAGTTGCCGAATCATTGTTGCAAATTAAAGCAATTAAATTACAACCCAAAAATCCATTTACATGGGCTTCGGGTTGGAAGTCGCCGATATATTGCGATAACCGTGTAGCTTTATCTCATCCGCCAATCCGTACGTATATTCGCCAGAAGCTGTCCGAATTGATACAGGAGGAGTTTGGTGCCGTTGAGATGATTTCCGGTGTGGCCACGGCAGGCATCCCACAGGGGGTGTTGGTGGCGCAGGATCTTGGTTTACCGTTTACCTACGTGCGCGGAAGTTCCAAAGACCATGGAAGGCAAAACCAGATTGAAGGGGAGATTGTCAGTGGCCAGCGGGCGGTAGTGATCGAAGACCTGATTTCAACAGGCAAGAGCAGCCTGAATGCGGTGAAGGCGCTGCGCGATGCCGATTGCAACGTGGTTGGATTGGTATCGATATTCACCTATGGGTTTGCAGAGGCAGAAGCAAATTTCACCGAAGCCAAGTGCAGGACCATCAGTCTTTGCAGTTACGATGCTTTGCTTGACGTGGCAGCGAGACATAATTACATCCTCAATAGCGACATCGAATTATTGGAAGCGTGGCGCATAGACCCGGCGAACTGGTCACCCAGTGGCGCATAACGATAATAACACTAATTGATGACGGTTATAAAGAATCAAATTTCAATCGATAAGCCGGTTGCTGATGTATATGCGTTTTTAGCCGATTGCAATAACCATGAGCAATTGATGCCGGATAGCATATATGACTGGACGTCAACCCGGGATGAGGCCCGATTTACCATCCGGAACATGGCGAAGCTGGCACTCAAGGTAGACTGCCGTACGGAAAACAGCACGGTGGTATTCGTGCCTGCCGAAAAAGCACCCTTCGACGTGGCGCTGCAATGGAAGGTTACACCATCGGGCAATGACGCTACGTTGGCCGAACTGGTCATCGAGGCAGACCTCAACATGATGATGAAAATGCTGGCACTCAAGCCACTGCAAAAGCTGGTGGATAGTCAGCTGGAGGCGCTGAAGAAAACGTTGGAAGCGTAATAAATATAACAGACTGGCATAATCGTAGAAGGAAAGGTCCGATGGCTTATTAAGCACATCGGACCTTTTGCTGTTGCGTTGTCAGTGTTGTCGACAAAAGATCAACCGTTCAATTGTTCCGCTACAAAATCCCAATTGACGACGTTCCACCAATTGCTGATGTAATCGCCGCGTTTGTTCTGATAGTGGAGATAATATGCATGTTCCCATACGTCGATACCTAAAAGAGGTTTGCCCTTCAGTTCGGCATCATCCATCAACGGGTTGTCTTGGTTGGGGGTGGAACCAATTTTTAGCGAGCCATTATCGCTCACCAACCACGCCCAACCTGACCCGAAGCGGGTAGCCCCCGCAGAGGCGAATTCTTCCTTGAATTTATCGAAAGACCCGAACGCCCCGTTAATGGCTTCAAGCAGTTCGCCGGTTGGCGCGTTCCCTTCTACGGGAGCGCGCATGGATTTCCAGAAAAAGGTGTGGTTCCACGCGCCGCCACCGTTGTTACGTATACCGTCGGAAAGCTTCGAGATATTAGCAAAAAGCTCTTCTGCCGTCGAATAGGCTACCCCATCTGCTTTAAGAGCGTCGTTGACCTTGCTGATATAACCAGTATGGTGCTTGGTGTAATGGATTTCCATGGTCCGTGCATCGATGTAAGGCTCCAGCGCATTATAATCATAACCCAGCGGGTCTTGTGAAAACTCGAGTACGCCACCTGAGTCCGACGAGTCGCCGGACGAATTAGAGGATGTACATCCCACCAATGCGTTCAGCGGGTTAACCCCGAGGGCGGTCGTGGCAACTGCTGCCGCCGAAAAACCCACGGTTGTCTTCAAAAATTTCCTTCTGTTGGTACTTGCCATAGCGGATAAAAGATTTTGATTTACAGCTTATATACATCCAAAGGTAGAAATTTGTTTTTAAATCTACTGGATTTACCCTATTTTATTGAATATCAATCGCAGCGGCCATCGGGGCTACATGTCGGCCCTTCGGTGACGGCGAGTGTGATCTTCGGGTGATCGGCCCGCCACTCGGCAAACGACTTCCTTAAGGTTTGCAAAAACACCTCGGGCGGCTGGCCCCCCGATACCGCGTATTTACGATTGAATACAAAGAAAGGCACGCCCCTTACACCGATCTCGCGTGCTTCGCGGATGTCGTACGACACCTTGTCGCTATACCGGTCGCTGTCCAACACGGCAGTGATATCCGCCCCTGCCAGACCTGCAGCCGTACCGACCGCTACTAATACATCGTAGCTGTTGATGTTTTTGCCGTCGGTGAAGTGGGCGCGGAAAAGGCCCTCCTTCATGGCATTGGCTACACCCTTACTTTGCGCGAGGTGTACGAGTCGGTGCGCGTCGAACGAATTGGCCACCACTGCGTGCTCGAAATCCAACGTTAAACCAGCTTTGGCAGCCGTCTGTGTTACTCCGGTTGTCATTTGCTTGGCCTCCTCGTAGCTCATCCCTTTACTAGCGGCCAGGTACTGATAGGTGTCTTTATATTCAGGATTGCGCGGGATGTAGGGGTCCAGTTGGTAGCTTTTCCACACCACATCAATGGCGTCGGCATCATTGAATTGCTTCAACGCCGTTTCCAAATGCTTTTTGCCGATGTAGCAAAAAGGGCACATGATATCGGACCATATTTCTATCTTCATGATTTATCTATTTAGCTGATAACTAATTTTTCCATACGGATCATGACATCGGTTTGACCAGTAACTTATTTAAGCGGATCACCACTGATCATGATTGTATGCTGTATACGAGGGGTATGAACGTGTCAATATGCACTTGCTTCATCCAATAAGTCCAGCTGTTCGCTAGATAACCTGACGCTAGCTGCCGCAACAAGATCGTGAACCTGCTTTTCCGTTGTCGCACTGGTTATGGGGGCAGTGACAGCCGGTTTATGCAGTTGCCACGCAAGGGCCAACTGTGCCGCTGGGGCGCCCGTCTCGGCCGATACACGGTCTAGCGCCTTCAGGATACGGAAGCCACGTTCATCGAGGTATTTCTTTATCCCGCCGCCACGCGGGCTTTTGTTGAGGTCGGCCTCACCATGGTACTTGCCGCTTAGGAATCCACTGGCCAACGCATAATACGTAATAACGGCCAAACCTTCCGCTTCTACGGTAGGGAGGTACTCGGTTTCGAATTTTCGGCGATCGTATAAGTTATAAAGGGGCTGCAGGCTAATGTAACCCAGTAGCCCGTTCTCCGCCGCAAACCGGTTGGATTGCACAATACGCTCGGCCGAGAGGTTGGAGGCCCCGAGGTGCCGGACCTTCCCGTTTTTGATGAGCCTATTGAAGGCTTCCATTGTTTCCTCCACGGGCGTTTCCGGATCGTCGTAGTGGCTTTGGTACAGGTCGATGTAATCGGTGTCCAATCGTTTCAGGGAAGCATCCACTGCTTTGGAGATATAATCGGCACTTAGCCCCTTTTTACCATCGCCCATATCGCCACCCAGTTTGGTGGCGATAATGATGTCGTCCCGCTTACCCCGTTGTTTGAGCCATTGTCCGATGATGGTTTCGGACTCGCCACCGCTGTTGCCCGGTACCCACGTCGAATAGGTGTCTGCTGTATCGATGAAGTTGAATCCTGCTGCTACGAAAGCATCCAGGATACGGAACGACTGCTGTTTGTCCAATGTCCAACCGAAGACATTACCACCGAAGGCGATGGGTGAAACCTGTAAGTCGGATTTTCCTAATGTTCGTTGTGTTGCCATCCTGTTTTTATAGTACAGTTATTTATTACGTATTGTTTGCATGTATTAAGCGATCTGAGATAGGAATACGGATTTGGGCATGCGTACCTTTTTCTGACTAACCAGCCAATCGTTCTCCGCATCGCGGTAACCCAATGGCAGAAGGGTAAGGCTTTTCAATCCTTGCTGTGGTAACGCCAATAGATCATCGAGCGCTGCATTGTCGAACCCTTCCATGGGGGTGGCGTCTACTTGCAGTTCGGCCGCGGCTGCGATGGCAAGCCCGAAAGCGATATAGGCCTGGCGTGCTGCATGTTCGAAATTCTGTTCGGCGGGACGATCCAGGTAAAGGCCCTTAAGCCGGTTGCTGTAATCTTCAAACGTACTGGCGGGGATACCACGTTCGGCTGCGGTGTGGGCAAATACGTTGTCAATCCGTTGCGCTGTGTAATTATTCCACGCGGCAAAAACCAAGAGGTGCGACCCGTCGACAACTTGGCTTTGGTTCATGGCGATGGGCTGGATTTTCGATTTCAATTCAGGATTGGTAATCACGATGATTTTGAACGGCTGGAGACCCGAAGATGTCGGTGCTAGCTGCGCCGCGGCCAGTATTTGGTCTACTTTTTCTTGTGGAACGGTCTCCCCATTCATTTTCTTTGTGGCGTAGCGCCAGTTTAATGCTTCTAATAATTGCATATGCGCGTATTAAATTTGATTGTGAAAATTGTATTGAATAGAGCACTGCTATCAATTGAGGAGTGCCTTGATGAATCCTTGTACTGCATCGTTAAGGGTACGCCGGGCCATTTCTGGTCCGCCGTGGGCTGAGATGATCGTCATGGCCACAAGCCCATGTAGGATTGACCAGAAAGTGGTTGCTTTCAAGTGACCATCTATATCGGGGTTCTTGCCCGACGCGATCGCTTCATCGATGGTTGCGTGTAATAGGTCGCTTACCTGCCTGATTTCAGGGATGTCACGCACCATTTGGCACGTGGGGATCCCTAGGCCATACATGATTTGGTAATGTTTGGGATGCTCTTGGGCGAATTGCCAATACGCTTCAGAAATTGCTTCCAGTTGCTCTGCCGGCAAGGTGCGGGAAGCCTTGGCAGTAACAAGGATATCGGCCAGGCGGGCATATCCTTCACGGGAAAAGGCTTCCAATAGGGCATCTTTGTTTTCGAAATGCTTGTAAACCATCGGGGTACTGTACTCGATAGCATCTGCAATTTTACGGATGGAAAGCGCTTCCCAACCCTCCTCTTCAACGATCTGCCACGATTGTTGGAGGATGGTGGTTCGCACTTCTTCGTGCTGGCGTTGCTTGCGTTCTGATATTCCCATTTCTAACAGTGTGATTAAAAACTAACACTGTCAGCAAAAGTAACGCATGTAAACGAAAATCCAACATTCGATTGCGGAAAACGACAATTGGATGACGTTCCTATAATTGCCACATCGGGTGCTGCAATTATGCGAAAGTATGTTAACTTTGGCACATGTCATTCATAGAAACAACCCCTTTGTCAAAAACCCAGCAATTTATAGCCAAGGAATTAGCATATAGTGCCCATAATTACCACCCGCTGCCCGTGGTCTTGGAGCGGGGTGAAGGCATATACCTATGGGACGTGGACGGCAAGCGTTATTACGATTTCCTTTCGGGATACTCGGCCGTGAACCAAGGCCATTGCCATCCACGGATTGTGGGCGCATTGATAGCCCAGGCCCAACGGCTTACGCTTACTTCGCGTGCGTTCCATAGCGATTCGCTTGGCGAATTTGCCCAATATATCACTGCATACTTCGGTTATGACAAGGTATTGCCGATGAACAGTGGGGTGGAAGCGGTAGAAACCGCGCTCAAATTGGCCCGCCGGTGGGGATATGATAAGAAAGGTATTGCGGCCAACCGGGCCAAGATTGTAACGGTGGCAGGCAACTTTCACGGCCGTACGCTCAATGTGGTCTCGTTCAGTACCGACCCGTCGTCGCGCGACGGCTTCGGGCCGTTCATGCCGGGTTACCAGGTGATCCCCTACAACGATCTGGTGGCGTTGGAACGTGCTTTGGCAGATCCGGATGTAGCAGGTTTTCTTGTCGAGCCCATCCAAGGCGAAGCGGGGGTCTATGTGCCGGATGAAGGGTATTTGGCTAAAGCATATGCTTTGTGCCAACAGGCGAATGTATTATTCATTGGCGATGAAATACAAACAGGTCTAGCGCGCACGGGCAGGATGCTGGCATGTGACCATGAAGACGTGCGACCGGATATCTTGATATTGGGTAAGGCGCTAAGCGGCGGTACGTTACCGATATCGGCCGTGTTGGCCGATGACGATGTAATGCTTTGTATCAAGCCCGGCGAACATGGATCTACCTACGGCGGCAACCCGCTGGCATGTAAAGTAGCCATCGCATCGCTGGAAGTTATCAAAGACGAAAAGCTGGCAGAGCGGTCGGCCGAACTGGGCACTTATTTCCGAGAAAGATTACGTGCATTGCACCATCCCAACGTGAAGGAGGTCCGGGGCAAGGGATTGCTGAATGCCATTGTTATCGACCATGAAAATCCAGAAGCGGCTTGGGATCTTTGCCTTGTACTTAAAGATCGTGGTTTGTTGGCTAAACCCACCCATGGCGACAAAATCCGTTTTGCACCGCCATTGGTAATTGCGAAAACGGAATTGGAAACCTGTATTTCTATTATTGAAACCAGTCTTGAGACATTGAAATAGTACGCAAAAGATTTTTTCAACAAAATCCTTGGATGGTGCTGATTTAATACCGATATTGGTCCTAGGTTTAGGTTGATAGTCCCCAATCCCTTGGGGGCGACATCTTTTCCCGGGAAGATGATTAAAACCCCGTCTCATTTTTCGATAAATGGGCCGGGGTTTTTTCTTGGGAAAAGGTTATCTTCGTTTTTTTGATTGTCCATAATGAACCAACAGATGATGACAAACCTTGAGTTGAACCGTCGAACATTCATATGGGGTGCCGGCGCGGCATTGACTTGGTCTGCTCTTCCGGCTAGGGCACTGGGGGTCTACGATGCACCACAGGTGAAACGTGTGGGCCTGATTGGTGCAGGGTGGTACGGCAAAAGCGATCTCTTCAGGCTCCTCCAAGTGCGTGATGTAGATGTGGTTGCCCTGTGTGATGTGGACCGCCGTCAGCTTGAAGAGGCCGCTACGTCGGTGGGAGCGCGGCAAGCATCTGGGAAAGTACCCGCGTTGTACGCGGATTATCGGAAAATGCTGGCCGACCATGCATTCGATCTCGTTCTTATCGGAACGCCGGACCACTGGCATGCGCGGCAGGCCATAGACGCCATGGCAGCAGGTGCACACCTTTATCTGCAAAAGCCGGTTAGCGTGGATGTGTTGGAGGGAGAAGCCATCGTCAACGCCGCACGTCGATATAATAGGAAAGTACAGATCGGTACCCAGCGACGGAGTACGTCTCATCTCATCGATGCCAAAGAACGGATAATCGATGGCGGACTGCTCGGCAAAGTTTCGCACGTGGAAATGTGCTGCTATTACCACATGCGCCGGAATGGCAATCCGCCCGAAGCGCCGGTTCCGGATTTTCTCGATTATGACATGTGGACCGGCCCCGCACCGATGCGGCCGTATGATGTACTGCCGCATGGTAGTTGGTGGCGGACTTTTATGGAATATGGTAATGGCATCACCGGCGATATGTGTGTGCATATGTTTGATACGGTGCGCTGGCTGTTGAAGCTTGGCTGGCCGAAACAGGTGAGTGCCACTGGCGGCATTTATGTGCAGAAAGGAGGGAAGTCGACCATTGCTGATACGCAAACCGTTGTTTTTGAATATGATGAGTTGAACTGTGTGTGGCAACACCGTACATGGGGAACGCCGGTGGATCCGGAATACCCTTGGGCATTTATGATCTATGGCGATAAGGGTACACTCAAAGGAAGCGTGATGAAGTATGAGTTTATCCCGGCAGGCAAAGGGGATCGGATAACCAAAGATGTGGTGTATGAGCGGGAGGAATTTCCGGAGGATGTGGATGAGCCGCGGATTGAGTTACACACAGCTCCCGCTACGCGGATGCACATGCAGAACTTGCTATCGGCTATCGAAAAAAACCATTTACCGGTGGCGGACGTAGAAGAAGGGCACATATCGACAGCCAGCTGTATACTTGCCAACGTATCCATGTGCTTGAACCGTCCTGTGAGGTATGATCCGCAGCGCAAGATATGCACAGAGGATCCGGAAGCGACAGCATTGTTGAGAAGACCGTACCGGGCACCTTGGCAACATCCGGGTGTGTGGTCGAATTACATCCAATTGGATAAACGGTAGCCATACCATGAATAGACAGACGGACTTATTTAGCCAGACCAACGATAGACATAGAAATTGGCTGCCTTACGATGGAACGGTTCATTATTACGGTCGGTTATTGTCCAAGGCACAGGCCGACCATTACCTAGCCCGATTATTGGAAACGATTGAATGGCGCAATGACGAGGCGGTCATCTTCGGAAAGAAGATCATTACCAAACGCAAGGTAGCGTGGTATGGTAATGCCCCTTATGAATATACGTACTCCAACACCACGAAACGCGCGTTGCATTGGACGGCGGATTTACTGGAATTGAAAGCGCTGTTGGAAAAGGCAACGGGCGAACGTTTTAACTCCTGCTTGCTTAACCTGTACCACAGCGGGGAAGAAGGCATGGCTTGGCATAGCGATGGTGAAACCGACCTTCAAAAGGACGGAACTATAGGCTCTTTAAGTTTCGGTGCGGAGCGGAAATTTGCATTTAAACATAAGCAAAGTAAAGAAAAAGTGGCACTTGTGTTGGAACATGGTAGCTTGCTAGTAATGAAAGATGCCACACAAACACATTGGCTCCACCGGTTGCCGCCGACCAAGAAAATAAGCGTACCCCGGGTGAATCTTACCTTCCGATCAATGGTGGAAAGTTAGTTACGCAATACCTTCACGTCTTTGAACATAAATGTGTTGTCACTGATCCGTAAGGCTTTGCCTGAGGTTGTTGTCACATTTTCGAGTATCACTTCCTTGGTTTTTACATATGGGAACTCCTCTTGGTACGACTCGTCCGTCATTTGGGGGTTAAAGTCGGCGAAAAGAGCCGGACCGTTATAGTCCACCGGAATATTGGAATCGTCAATCCGAAGGTTTTCAATCGTAATATGTTCGGGCATATAACAAATGTAACCGAAGTCATGCAACCCCGTCTGTCTGCCGGTGATCAGGGTTACACGGGAAAGGTTCTTCACGGAGGGCTTGAAAACACAGTTCTGTATAATGAGTTCGCCCTGCCATGTGCTACCATAGTCGGGGCGCAGGTTGACGATGCTTCTGCCCAAAATGGTGCTATTCTCAACGGTGAATGTTCCGGTGCCGATGGCATTGATGCCCATGTGGCCGAGTGTGGAATTGCGTACGGTAGCGTTGGCTACACCTTGGTGTGCATCGAACCGAGATAATGTACAGCCGTCATACAACAGATTCTTGCCGAAATTGGAACCCATGATGCCCCAAAATGTCGGATCATTGATATCGTTAGTCTGGGTGCAGTTGATAAACGAAACGTTGAGTGCGCGGTTTACCGAGATATCATAGGTTCCCATAGATACCGGCTTCCCTGCGGCGCCGATGGTGGTATAGGTTTTCCGCCCGGTAAGAACGGTGTTTTTTACCGTTACATAAGCGCAGTTCCCTACATCGATAAATCCACTATAGGGGGCGCCGTGATCCCCTTCGCCTGTAACACGGTGTACAAGTCCATCCACGGTTACATTCGAACGTCGAATAGCCAAATTACGGCTGTAATAGGTGTACTTTGATTCAGCTTGGTTGGCAATGGTGGTGAAGACACCGCCGGTGATGTTGAGCGGGGTTTCGTCGATGGGAAGCGCCGCGATACTGGTAATTTCGGCAAAGTCCCATATAATAGGCGCGTCCATGTCTACATTGCCGTTTTTGTCGACGACGAAAATATCCGTTTGTGACGAGCCGTTGTTTTGGTTGGGGCCGAAACGGATATATTGTTTGACGTTGCTGTTGACAACAGTGATGAGACAGGGTCCAGGGAACGTAACATCGATTTTGGGTTGGTTTTTTTCCAAGGAGGTTACACCCTTCGGTGTAAACGATTGCATTCCGGAACTCACCATAAATACCGCGGCATTCCGCTTCTCGACGTTCGTATCATCAATGATAAAGGAGGCCGCTCCGAAGTGAGTATCGGTCTTGATGATGGCCGTACGTGCTTTTCCACCGATGTAATAAGTTGCTTTGTCGTCCCCTTTGACTACCAACTGGTTTGCATTAGCAAACGCATGGGTGGCCGCGATGGCATCGATATCGTCCGTTTTTCCGTCGCCTCTCGCACCAAAATCGCTATACTGTACCCACCCCTTGGCTTTAAAGTTAAGGGTATGTTTGGGCGGGACATTGATGTGGAGGCGGCCATCGTCGTTGGCGCGCACCTCTATCTTTCCCTTATGGGAGGTAATCACCACGTCGTTTTGGCCTTTGCAAACAATAACGAAAGCGATTAAGCAGCTGAACATCAACGCAAATCTCATAATTCTATGGTTTGAATGTGAAACTATGTTAAGTAAAATATTCTATTAAACTGATTTTTCATTGGCTGAAAGCTCTTGCAGTCTTTTTACCTCTTGTTGCAGGTTTTTCATCCGCTCAAGCAGGTGTCGTATGGCTTCCATGCCAGCCATATTAATTTCGAGCTCATAGTGCAAGCGCATATACTTCTCCAAATTGGGCAACTGATCGTCGGTGATAAATTGCGATTTACCGGAGCGGCTCAGTTCAATCAGTCCACGCTCGTCCAGTTCAAAAATGAATGATGCTTCAATGCTGTAATAAGTGCAGCATTCTTCTACGGATATTTTCTTTGTCTTTCCCATGCCCATTTCTTTTACCGTTCGTTAGCCAATTGTTCAAATAAATCCTTCTCTTTGGCCGTAAGGTGGGTGGGTATTTGCACCTGGTAGGTAATGTATAGGTCGCCAAATATGCCCTCTTTTTTATATAGGGGGAACCCTTTTCCTTTAAGCCGTACCTTGGTGCCATTCTGGGTTTCGGGTGGGATTTTCATCTTTACTTTGCCCGACAGGGTTTCTATGGTCTCTTCTCCCCCGAGTATGGCCTTGTAAAGATTTAATGGAACCATTTTGTATAAGTCGTTGCCTTTGCGGGTAAAGGCAGTATCATTTTTGATTTCAAAGGTGATATACAGATCGCCACTTGGGCCACCATTGATGCCAGGGCCACCATAACCCGGCAATTTTATTTCCTGGCCGTTCTCTATTCCGGCGGGGACGGTAATCCGGATATTCTTGCCATTTACGGTAAATCTCTGTTTATGGGTCCTGTATGTTTCTGATAGGTTTAACTGAAATGACGCGTGGAAATCCTGCCCCCTGAATTTGATATGCCTATTCCCATTGCCGCGGTCGCCGAACATGGATGCAAAGAAATCTGAAAAGTCGCCTCCATCGCCAAACGGATGGTTACCCTCCTCAAATGGCGCGTCGCCTGCTTGGGCTCCGGATGGTCGTTGCTGGGCTCCGGACGCTTCGTATTGATCGGCTTGCTTCCAGTCTTTTCCATATTGGTCGTATTTTTTTCGTTTCTCGGGGTCGCTTAATACCTCATTTGCCTCGTTGATCTGTTGGAACAGCTCTTCGGCTTCGCGATCCTCCGGGTTCAAGTCGGGGTGGTGCTGCCGGGCCAACTTCCTATAGGCTTTTTTAATTTCTTCTGCCGTTGCATTTTTATGGATACCCAGAATTTTATAATAATCAATATAATCCATCGTTTCAGATCTGTTTCAAGGGCCTTTTGATGTCAGTGGGGTTGTATTCGACGATAATGCCAGCAAATCACCCTCGTGCTTAGTCAAATATATAAGTAATTTTAGAATTTTCCCTCATGGTAGCACGGCTAGGCCATGGAGATAATCGGTTATCCGCGACGTTCATTTTTTTCCGAAAGCGTATATTTGCTTACGATTATTTGTATTTGCTATGCAACATTGGGAACTATTGTTCTTTTTCTTCATCGTCGCTTTCGTATATGCCTCGGTAGGGTTTGGCGGTGGTTCCAGCTACCTTGCTATTTTGGCATTGTACGCACTGCCATTTAAAGAGCTGCGTTTAATCGCGCTGATATGCAACATCATCGTCGTATCAGGCGGGGTGTATGTCTACCTGAAAAATAAACAGGTGAACTGGAAGAAAATCGTTCCGTTTGTTTTGCTGAGTATACCGATGGCCTACTTGGGTGCGATTGTGCACATTAGCCGCCATACCTTTTTTATCATCCTCGGGTGCAGCTTGGTCATGGCCGCTGTATTGCTTTGGATAAAGACAGGCCCCAAGACGATTGAGCAGCTAAAAGAACCGAAAGGGCATGCCCTTTTGAAGAATAGCGCATTGGGTGGTTCTATCGGTTTCCTATCGGGCATGGTAGGCATCGGTGGGGGTATTTTCCTGTCGCCGGTACTTCACCTGATGAAGTGGGATTTGCCTAGGAAAATAGCCGCAACGGCCAGTGTTTTTATCTTGGTTAATTCCATTTCGGGTATTGCCGGACAGCTTACGGGCGTGCCCGGAAATATCAATTATACACGTATCGGGCTGTTATGCTTATCGGTGTTGATCGGTGGCCAGTTAGGTTCAAGGATGGCGGTCAGATTCGACCCGTTAATCATTCGTCGTATCACGGCGGTTTTGGTCTGCGGCGCGGGGGCAAATGTGTTATTCAAGCACTTGCCCTTATTTTTGAACCATATTTTTAACTGAGATGGATATAACGATATTGGATTTAGGTATCCAGACATGAAGGCATTACAGGCATACATGGTTGCCGTCGATAATGAATACGCCGAAGACCAGTTGATTCGTCACCTGGAAGATGAGACTGCAATCATCCCACCGGTAAGTGGCGGCTGAAACCTACATGGAATGATTGATATTGAAATATTGGATGGCAGTGGCCATTGCTATAGGCACTGCCCATTGTGCCGCTGCTTTTGATGCCTGCCGGTATGCGATAGACACATTGAAAAAGACGGTACTTATCCGGAAAAAGGAAATTTTGGGAAATGGTGAGGTATGGGTATCGGCACATGCGTAAGTTTTGGTAACTTTACCCAAGGCTATAAATCGATAAGGAAATGAGGGAAGTGACGACAGGTTCCATTAAACACATCCAAGCAAGGAAGGTGAAAGGACATACTCATGCGTTATTCACCGATGTGCTTTCCGTCGAGGAGCCTTTGGAGATAAGGATCAGTTATGATTCTGGGGGTGAACGTCTGCAAAAGAATGTTTCCGTAACCATGCGTACGCCGGGCAACGATGCGGAGCTTGCGTTAGGGTTTTTATTCACCGAAGGGGTTATTGCTTCCAATGAAATGGTACAATGTGCACAGCACGCAGACAAAGATTGTTCTTCGCAGAAGGAAAATATTGTACAGGTAGATTTCGCGGAGGGTTTCGTTCCGCGGCTTCATCAGGTTGACCGGAATTTCTATACGACTTCCAGTTGTGGCGTCTGTGGGAAAAACTCGATACAGTCCATAAAAACAGTAAGCCCATTCCGGGGGCAAAAACGGCCACAACTGGATTTATCCAACGATATCCTATATCGTTTACGGAAAAACCTAAGGGCGGCCCAAAATGATTTCGTTGTTACGGGAGGGATCCATGCTTCGGGCCTTTTTACCGTGCAGGGTGAGTTGGTGGCTTTGAGGGAAGATGTCGGTCGGCATAACGCGCTCGATAAATTGATTGGGAATGCATTGGTGAACGATGCCTTGCCATTGAACCGCCACATTGTGCTGTTGAGTGGCCGGGCGAGCTTTGAACTGGTCCAAAAGGCGGCAATGGCTGGTATATCCATTATTGCGGCCATTGGTGCCCCTTCGAGCCTGGCGCTGGAACTGGCAACGGAACTGGATATAACGCTTATAGGTTTTCTTAAAGAAGATAACTTCAATATATATCATTTGGGTGCTAACGTTTTAATACGGATAGGGAGTGAAACCGAAGTCCGTTAGCAAACGGAAAAAAATAGATAGATGAACCCTGTGTGGATTGCCATAAACAAAAAGGACATGATTTATTTATGCAAGCTTCATCACCGAATAAAGGACAAACTGAGAAGCATTCATTGATGCCTTATCAAAACAAACAATGAATCAATAATTTGATCAGATGAAAATACGGATTAAAGGCAACTCATTACGGTACAGGCTTACCCGGTCGGAAGTAGCTGAATTGCAAACCTTGGGTCGTTTGGAAGAACATACAGCATTTGACGGTAAAACATTTACGTACGCGATAGAGACTGCCAGCAGCGATCGGCTGTCAGCGGATTTTATTGAAAGCACAATCGTGCTGAAGATGCCCAAGACGATGATTGACGAATTGTACCATACTGATAAGGTGGGTTTTGGGGATAAGTCGGGAGCGGTGAGCCTACTGGTGGAGAAAGACTTTGCCTGTATAGACAATACGGAAGAAGACCAAAGCGATAATTATCCCAACCCGTCACTATCATGTGATTAATACCCCGTGCTATGGAAGAAGGAAACCGGATGAAGGGAACCCCGCATGCGAACAAAACACCCTCGGCAGAACCACCCTATGAATTAGTAGACCTTACCGTTACCGGAGTGAAAAAGTGGGCCGCCGGGATACCCGGCGTCTTGGCTTCGGTAAAGGATTTGATGGTCGATAAGACACTTTTCCGTGGTGGCGGGGCATTATTCAAAATGAACCAATTCGATGGCTTCGATTGCCCAAGCTGTGCATGGCCCGATCCGGATGACGACCGGTCGCCCATTGCCGAATACTGCGAAAATGGTGCGAAAGCGCTCGCGGAAGAGGCCACCACGAAAAAAATCACCGCCGAGTTTTTTAGAAATAACTCGGTTTACGACTTGGCGAAACTATCCGATTACGAAATCGGTCACCTGGGCCGGCTGAGCGAGCCGGTTTACCTGCCCGAGGGCGGCACCCATTACCAACCCATCGGTTGGGAGGAAGCTTTTGGGAAAATCGCCGGACACCTCAATGGGTTAGCTTCGCCCGACGAAGCAGTGTTTTATACATCGGGAAGGACAAGCAACGAAGCATCTTTCGTGTATCAGTTGTTTGTACGGGAGTTCGGTACCAACAATTTTCCCGATTGTTCCAATATGTGCCACGAGACTTCCGGTTTTGCGTTGTCGCCCACCATCGGCATTGGCAAAGGGACGGTAAAACTGCACGATTTCTACGATACAGATGTCATTGTGGTCATTGGGCAAAACCCAGGGACGAATTCCCCACGTATGTTAAGCGCCCTGGAAAAAGGCAAAAGGAACGGTGCTAAAATCATTGCCGTCAATCCGTTGCCCGAAGCAGGATTGATGGGTTTCCGCAATCCGCAGCAATTCAACGGCGTTATCGGTCGAGGGGTGAACCTAGCGGACCTTTACCTTCCTGTAAGGATAAATGGCGATCTGGCTTTGCTGAAGGCATTGGAGCTGCTGTTGCTCGATTTCGAACGGAAATCGCCTGGTGAGGTGTTCGACCACGAATTTATCGCTGCCAAAACAGTCGGTTACGACGATTTCATCAGACAATTCGATGACCATCGTTTGGAAGACCTTGCCGCGGCTGCCGGCGTACCGCCATCTTTGCTGTATGAAGCAGCACAGATGATGGCGTTTAAAAAGCGCATCATCATCTGCTGGGGGATGGGCCTGACGCAGCAGCATAATGGGGTGGATATGATCAGGGAGATTGTTAATATCCTATTGTTGAAGGGAAGCATCGGTAAACCCGGTGCGGGCGCCTGCCCCGTCCGCGGCCATAGCAACGTGCAGGGCAACCGTACCATGCTGATCAATCACCATCCCACAGCGGAGCAGCTGGATCGGCTGCAGCAGGTATTCGGCTTTAACCCACCGCGGGCAGGTGGCTATGACGTTGTGGACACCATCAAGGCGATGCATGCCGGGAAAGTCCGTGTCTTCTTCGGCATGGGTGGCAACTTCTTGTCGGCCTCACCCGATACGGGTTATACCGCCGGAGCCATGAGGAAATTGGCCTTAACGGCATTTGTTTCCATCAAGCTGAATCGCGGTCACCTGATCCATGGGAAAGAATCGTTGATATTGCCGACCAAATCGAGGAGCGAGATTGACATGGTCAACGGGGAGAAACAGTTTGTGAGTACCGAAAATTCGATGGGTGTAGTAGAATGGTCAAGAGGGGTACTGACGCCGATCTCGGATGACCTCATTAATGAAACACAAATTGTATGCCGCATGGCAATGGCGACAATAGGGGGGAAGACGGTTGTTGATTGGCAACGGTACCATGATAGCTATGATGCCGTGCGGGATGACATCGAAAAATGCATCCCCGGTTTTGAGGATTATAATGTCAGGGTAAAGCAGAAAGGTGGGTTTTACCTTCCCAATGCAGCGCGCGATGAGCAGCGGTTTGCCAAGCAGTTCGATGATCGTGCCCCCTTTACATTGACAACCCTTCCAGATAATACCCTTGCGCCGGATGAATATCTGATGGCTACCACCCGAACGCATGACCAGTTCAATACAACTATCTATGGGCTCGACGACAGGTATCGGGGTATCTTCAATGAGCGCCGGGTAGTGATGATGAATGAGAATGATATTGCACGGGCGGGATTCAAGTCGGGCGATAAAGTGGATTTATTCAATTATGATGACGGTATCGAGCGCATTGCGCCATTATTTATCATTGTCCCTTATCCTATACCGGAAAAGAATACCATGACGTATTTCCCCGAAACGAACGTATTGGTTTCCGTAAATAATGTGGTAAAGGGAAGCAATATGCCGGCGTCCAAATACGTGAAAATTAAAATTAAGAAGCATGATCCGGCAACCATGTGCCGTTAAAACACCCAAAGATATGACATACAAAACCATCTCAATATTCTTTTTTCTTTTCGGATCAATTGCTGTTTGTAGGGCGCAGGAATTGTCAATCAATACCGACCGTCCAGACCAAAGTGATGGCGTTTCAACGGTTCCGGTTAACAGGTTCCAAGTAGAAGAAGGGCTTACATTGGCCCGTCGAACCGCCATCAGCAACCTGATGCTGCGCTATGGCGTTACAAATTCAACGGAAATACGGGTGCTCGTTGACGCGGGAAAAGAAGATGAGAGTAGCGGTCTGCAACCCGTCACATGGAGCGTAAAGCAAAAGATAATAACGCAGCGCCGTGTTATCCCTTCTATTTCATTCGTAGGTTATTTAGCCTACGGGCAATGGGCAAGCGAAGACTTTAGGAACAATCAATGGCCCTTCCAGTTGAAACTCGCTTTTGAAAATGGGCTTTCGGATAAGCTGTCATTGGGATACAACATTGGAACGGCAAACAAATTTGAGAACCTGGATTTGAGTTTGAACTTTGGTTATGCGCCGACAGATAGGATTTCAACTTTCGTAGAATATTTCTCGTCAATGGATGGAAACAACGATGAACATAATGTGGACACAGGGATTTTGTATCTGATAACCCCTTTATTACAGGCAGATATAGCGGTTGGCCACTCTATTTTTGCTGCTGACGACCGATTTTTCAATACTTTTGGACTATCCTATCTATTTAATTAAGCTTTTGTCCCGATCCCATTTTTCAATGAATAGACCGCCGATGCCGGGTATCGGCGCTTTATCAACGGAGCCGCAGTAACACTCCCTTTTCCGGTAGCGCAGTAACGCACAATTCGGGCCGTATAGGATCTGTCGGTGTAAATTACTCAACGACACCATGTCATCATCTGCTATGCCAATAGTGCCGACGCCGGCGGCAGCAAGGTATTGCGCTGTTGGACATCCTAATCCGCCGGCGCCCACGGTCAGTACCTAGGCGCCTTGCAGGCGCTCCCGCGCAGCTCTGCCGAACCCCGGCAAAGCCACCTGGCATTGGTATCGTTCAAAATGCTCACTCATTCCTGTTGTTTTTTGGGAAGTGGATTCCCGGCTGTCCGCTGCATGATTTCGCGCGCCGTAGCGGCATCGTCCGGGGTATTGACATTTAACAGTGCATCGGGGTTCCGGGGTTTTACGAGATGGGTGTCTGCGTTTATCAATACCTTCCTCGGGCAGGTAATGCCTTCGCCTAGAAAGTGTAATAACACGGGATAGCTTTTGGGTTCCCAAATGGCGATTAGCGGCTCGGGAAGGCCGTCCAAAGGGCTTTCGTAGGCGGTGGCCACCTTGGCCGGCAGCCTGTCTGCGATTAAAAAACGAAGCGTGTCCCGATCCAGCAAGGGAAGGTCGCAAGCTACAACCAACCAAGCTTTTTCCCTATCCGACCGAAGCGCTGACAGTATACCCCCCAGAGGGCCCATACCCAAAAACGTATCGGCCAAGGCGTTATAGCCAGCGGCTACCCCCTCCAACGCGTCGTGCCGGTAGGAGATGAAGACGTTCTCACAAAACGGTTTCAATAGATCGGCCGCAAAGAACCGCTGTTGCTTTCCGTGCCAGTTGATGCGGCCTTTGTTGTGGCCCATCCGTCTGCTTTTGCCGCCCGCCAGTACCAGTCCGTTCAGCAAGGGGGGGTTATCCTTTGAAATCACTTTTCCCTCCGGTTTTTTCCATGAGCTTGATTTCCTTGATCACGATATCGGGGCTCAATGCTTTACACATATCATAGATGGTCAATGCGGCTATCGATGCGCCCGTGAGGGCTTCCATTTCCACACCGGTTTTGGCCTCGATGCTTGCCGAGCAATGGATGGTGATTTCATGCCCACCACTCAACGCAATGTCGATTTCACAATTATCCAACCCCAACGGATGGCACAGTGGGATCAGTTCGCCGGTTCTTTTGGCTGCCATGATCCCCGCAATGATAGCGGTTTGGAATACCGAACCCTTTTTGGTTTTGAAATCGTCTTTTTGCAATGCTTCCCACACATGCCCCGGAAGTATCACGACGCATTGCGCAACGGCTTTTCTCCGGGTCACGATTTTGCCACCCACGTCCACCATGGTGGGTTGGTTGTTTTTATTCAAATGGGAAAATTCAGTCATCTGTAAGCGTTGAGATTAAACGTTATAGGGCCACACCCGGTACACTTCGCCCTTTTTGAATGTATTTTTCTCCAATGGCAGCTCCATAAAGGCGTTAGTATGGATCAGGTGTGAAAAATCGCCGGAGCCGTTGGTGTTGGCAGCACGTGCCATTAATACCCCGTGATGGTCCGTTTCCAGTTTCACCTGTGCAAAGTACTGCAACGGATAAGGGAAATCGATGTCGTGCTGTAAAACCGCGTATTGGGGCGACGGTGTTTGTACGCCCATCGAACGCGCTAGCCAAGGGATGAAATAGCGATGCAGGCACATAAATACGGAAACGGGGTTGCCCGGAAAGGCAAAAACCAGCTGTTGGTTTTGGTAAGTGCCGAACCAGAACGGCTTTCCCGGGCGCTGCTTCACTTTATGGAACAGCTTGCTTACGCCGAGGTGTTCCAATGCCTGCGGGATGTAATCAAACTTGCCCATGGAAACGCCCCCGGTCAGCAGCAGCACATCGTACAATCGCAGGCACCGGTCAAACTCGCTTTTTAGGACCTCGTAATCGTCTTTCAGGTGCAGCTTGTCGGCGTGGATACCGTAACATGCCAAAACCGACTGCACCGTTACATCGTTGGAGCGCCTAAGCTGGTAGGGGGTGGGGTTATCGCCAACGGGTACCAACTCATCGCCCGTGGTGATGATGATTACCTTGGGCAACCGCTGTACCAACAGATCGGTTTTTCCGATGGAAGCTGCCACGCCAATCAGCGCCGGAGTAATGAGCCGGCCGGCATCGGCAACGGTACCGCCGGCTTGGCAGTCTTTACCTTGCGGATGGACATTTTGCCCCTTCCTGATGGCGACGTCTTTTACCGTGGCCCTGCCGTCCGCTATTTCCACATCTTCGTACCGTATCACCGTATCCACGGAGGGATCCACGGCGGCACCGGTCATGATCTCGATGCAGTCGTTTGTCGATGGGATAGCAGCGGGTGCTTCTCCCGCCGCCTGTACAGCATTGATGGTAAAGGTGCGGAGCCCCGCCGCATAAGCACGGTAAGCCAAGGCGATACCATCAACGGCGGCGCGATTGAAGGGCGGTAAGTCGCGGTCGGCAAACAGGCTTTCTGCCAGTACCCTGCCCAGGCTCAGCTCGTAGGGAATCTGCTCCGTGCCGTAACCCCCAGTTTGCGACTGGATGATTTTTTCCGCGTTTTCTACTGTAATCAGTCCCATAATCCCGATGTTTATCCGCCGATGGTGGCCATCGATTCCTGTTCGCGATGTTGTGCCACGAGCGTGTCCTGCGCTTCCCAGCCGTCCTTGGGCCTTTTCAAAAGGGCATCCGTGATTCGGTTGCGTAAATCGGTATCGGTGCACCCTTCCCGTATGGCCTCTTTCAAGTTGAGCGAGCCGGACGCATATAGGCAAGTGCGCAATACGCCGGTTGAGGTTATGCGGATGCGGTTGCATGAGCCGCAGAACAGGCGTGAATAGGCGGCAATGATGCCCACGTTCCCTTTGTGGCCGGGGATGCGGTAATTGTATGCGGTGGAATACGGCGCATCGGGAATCTTTTCCATTGCAGGGAATTGCGCTTGAATGTGTTCCAATATACGGGAATGGTCCCAATCCAATGTAACCTGATGGGTGCCGCCGTTGAACGGCATTTCTTCGATGAAGCGGACACTGATCGGTAGCTGCTCCGTAAGGCGCACCAACGGGATGATATCGGCGATATTTTGGTTCGCCATCACCACGGTGTTGATTTTGACGTTGATATCGTTTTCGAGTAGTTTGTCCATCGTTGCTAGCACGTCGTCCAACCCTTCCCGGCGCGTGATCCGGAAGAAGCGGCCCTTGTCCAGTGTATCCAGGCTAAGGTTGACAGACGTGATGCCCATCGCTTTGAAATCGGAAACGAAGTTTCCCGCCAATAAGCCGTTGGTGGTCAGCGTTAGTTCCTTCAATCCGCCGATTGCCGATAAATGGTAGAGGAAAGGCAGCAAATCTCGCCGTACCAGCGGTTCCCCACCGGTGATGCGTATTTTGTCGACGCCCATGGCGATGAACAAGGAACATATCCGGAGCATTTCTTCATACGTCATCAGTTCCTTCCGGGGTAGCCAGTCGAGCCCCTCGGCAGGCATGCAATACGTGCAACGTAGGTTGCACCGGTCGGTAACGGCCAGCCGTAAATAATTGATTTTTCTTCCTTGTTTGTCCCTGAGCATCTGTTGATCCCTTATTTGATTCTCTTCGTTTACGTATCGGCCAAAAGGTCGAAGTATTCATCGTCCTCATTTTTGCCCCCATAACCTTTTCCAATACCCTCGTGCGAGGTTATAAATTCGATGTGATCAATCCATTTTACCATTTTGTAGCCCAATTGATTCTCAACGCGCAACCTTAAAGGAGCGCCGTGCGCAATGGGCAACGGTTTGTAATTCATTTCCCAGGCCAGTATGCTCAACGGCTTCATGCAGTTATCCAGTGTATGGGTATCGTAATAAACGCCGCCGTAGAGCCCGCTGCCGAAAGAATAGAAGGCGACGGCAGTAACCGATGGGTGGGGTTTTGCCAATTCCACGATCTTGCGCAGAGGAATGCCGCCCCATTCTGCAATGCCCGACCACCCTTGGATGCAATGATGCATCGTGATATTTTCTTCCTTGGCAATTTTCTTTAATTCATCCAATGATAGTTCAAGCGGGTTTTCCACCAATCCTTTTACCCGGAGTTTATAGTCCTTGAAATCATTTTTGGCAAGAGCATTCCATTCGTCGGAGTCTTCGGGTATTTTGCCATTGGGCCAAAAATACGGGGAAATATCCCCTTTTTTATAAAAGCGGCGCGGTTCAAAGGTATTGATGCTTCTCCGCCATAAATTGCCGTTGATGAATGCCTGCGTTTTTTGCAAAGATCGTGGACGGTGCCAGCAGAGCCAAAGGGCAATAAAACAACAAAGCACCACAAACAATACGATGGCTATGCCGGCATATAGGCCCGTGGGGCTGTGAGCATCATCCGTTCCCATAACGATGTGGTTCATGTTGCGCACCAGTCCGGTGGCCACAACCAATGCTACGTGAATGACAATAAATGCCAAATAACAGACCATCACCATGAAGTGCAGGGAGCGTGCACTCTGGCGATTGCCAAACAATCTGGGATACCAATGGAAGCGGTTTTCGATGGCGGGCGACATGGCCAGTCCGGTAAGCATGGCCAAAGGCGCCAAGATAAAGATCACCCCGAAATAAGAGAGCTGTTGCAATGCATTGTAATGATAAAAACCATTGGGTTCCACCGGGAAATGAAAGGTGGCATAATGTACAAACACATTCCAGGCGTCGGGTATGATCTGCCACGAGGTAGGTACCAGGCGTATCCAATGATCGGTGCAAAACAATAGGACAATGAAAACAATACCATTGATGACGAAAAAAGGTACGTTCAGGAAATGCCATACCCTTGCCAACCCGACGCTATGGCGATAGCCTGGTAGGCCCAACAGGGGACTGATGTATCGGGCATCTTCCTTCGCCGTCCAAAGGGCGTCCTTCGGTATTTTGACAGGAGTGAAACGTACCCATTCCGATTGCGGGGCGCAGCCATCGTTAAAGTAAAGGCGCGGATGATCGGCCAAAATAGAAAGGCCGCTTCGGATAATCAATGAAAGAAAAAGAAAATTGGCCCAATGGCTAATGCGTGCCCAAAAAGGGAATCCGGCAAGTTCACCGGGAATGGTCTCCGAAAAAGAAGCGGAGGGGTCGGTCGGTAAGCCATGGAATAGGTATTGGCCCCACGCGACACCGATAGGGATTATAATAATAGCGCCAAATATGATCCACATATATGGTTTAATAACCATCGCTAACCTCCTATCTCTGGGATAGAGGACCGCCTGTTCTTTCTTGCTAAGATGCGTAATCATTTTGCTGTCCGTCCTGATCGGCTGCTCGTTAATTTCAACGATGCCGAGCATTGTGCCAATCTGCCACCACCTCATTTAAATCATCCGAACTGGATTGCGTGATGCAACATGACAACAAATATAAAAAAGAAAGCTGGGGACGTCCCATAAGTTAGTAGCAAAGAAACATACATGGCAAAATAATCAATAAATCCATGCTATTATTGTTAAATCACCACAGGCGCACAGCGAAGCCAAGAACCCTTTTCGAAAGAATGTTATTTGTGATATTATTGGGTTTTACCCATTTATTAGCTAATTTTGACTCATGCTTCGGCTCAGTGCATATATCCTTTTGTCTGTCACGCTCTTTAACAGCAATTTTGTGCTGCAGTTGTCTAAGTTGCCGAAATTATTTGAACATTATTGCGAGCATAACCGTCGTAATCCCGAGTTATCCTTTGTTGATTTTCTCTCCATGCATTATTGGGGAAAAGACGCAAATGACAAGGATGAGGCAAAGGACAGGCAATTGCCATTTAAGGGTAAAGTAGCTAATAGCATTCATGGCGATGTGATGTTTACCTTGCCTCTAATGGACCTCAAATCCCCTGTTGGTTATCAATGTGCATTGCGTAGTGCTCATTACGTGGAAGCTGTTACGACTATGGATATCGCATCTCTTTTTCGGCCTCCACAGGAAATCTAGTTACCTATTGGCGATCTGCCCGAAGTACGGGTGGGCCGGCCTACCTACTTTCTCCGGACTGGTGTCAGACTTTAATTCTGTTTGTCAGGAGCGTTATAATTTTTTAAACAAAATAATCGAATATCATGAAAAAGATAGTTTTAACGGTGGCTGTTTGGGTAGCCACCCTAACCATTTTTGTTGCTTGCAATAACAATCAAAATAGTAGCAGTGAAGAAATCGAACATACGGATGTTGTGCCTTCCGGCACTTATACCGGAGTGGCGGAGAAGGTTGACCCCGACGAAAAGGAAATTTATGTGAAAACCGGCGATGGAAAAACGCTGGAGTTGTATTTTACGGATAATACCCAATTGTTGCAAAACGAACAGCCCGTTGAATTTTCTGCGTTGGCAGAAGGCCAGAATTTGGAGGTGACGGTCGAGAAAAAAGGCGAACGCTTAGAGCCCGTAACGGTAAAAATCATGGAATAAATAGCGTGGAGGCGATAATTAATCGGCAGGAACTATGGCACCCGTTGTCGGTACACCTGCCGATTTCCTTTCTTCTGTTGGCCACGTTTTTAGGGGTTTTTCTGCCATTTCTCCGGCAAGGTGCATGGTTTCGTTACCTAAGGTATTCCATGCTTTTCCTAATGATCAGTGGGACCATGCTGTTGTGGGTAGCTTTCTATACCGGCAATATGGCTTATGGTCCGGTTGTACGTACAATCTGCTTTCCTTCCAAGCTAAAAGCGCACTTGTATTGGGGATATGTAACGTGTTATTCTTTTTCTGGAATAACGGTGTTCGGATTAATTTTGGAGGCATGGCGGAAGCTTGGAAAACGATGGCCATTAGCCGTAGTAGTTGTCATGTGCATTGCGGCATCAATCTGTCTAAGCTATACAGGGCATCTCGGTGCGGAGTTGGTCTATGAGCAGGGGGCCGGTGTTAGCCCGTCGGCGAAAGACTGCGACTAAGGGCGGTCTGTCCGCTGCCGTCGTCAATAGGTTGGGTACCCCGGCTACTTAGGCCAGCAATAGCGTCTTTTTCATCTGTGCGGGAATGGATTGCTTTACAACGAAAACGTTTTCGGACGTTGCGCAATCGATTGTGTGTGCAGGGAATTTGATATTGTAACATGGAGTCGTTATTATTGTTACAATACGGTGATGTTATTGATTAAAGTAATAACCTGCCAGTTATAAGTCTACCTGTTTTGTTTTGAAATGTGAGCCGCTACATCGACGGCCGATAACGGATTTGATATATGCAAGCACAATTACTTAGAATATCAAATAATCCCATTCAATCATTTAGTGTACGGCACGACCAACTGCCGACGGTAAACAACCGCTGGCATTTCCATCCGGAGTATGAGTTGGTGGCCATAGCCAGTGGTACCGGAATCTTGCATATCGGAGACCGAAACGTGTCCTTCCAGCCTGGAGATGTATTCCTGACCGGCCCTAATCAGCCCCATTACTACCGGTTTGATCGAAGTTATTTTATGAAAAACGTAGCATCGCCCGTAGACGTCAAGGTATTCCACTTCGATATGGGTTTATGGGGTAGCGATTTCTTAAACCTACCCGAAAATGCATCGCTTAAATGTCTTTTGGAAGACGGAAAGCATGGCATAAGGTTGGCTGCGGGAGGTAACGGGAAAAAGGTGGGCCGGATGATGGCGAACGTGCTTAAATTGCAAGGTGCGTTCCGCCTGTTGGGCCTGATCCGTATATTGATTACCATTGCATCCGAAAAAATCGAATATCTTTCCAAACCGATGATGGAGGGCAGGGCTTATCCTAAAGATGAGCGCTGGAGCTTGATCATGGATTATATACACATTCATTTCAAAAGGGAGATTTCCCTTGGGGAAATCGCGGGGATTGCCAGCATGAGCCCAGGTGCATTTTGTCGATTTTTTAAATCCCATATCGGTGTCACCTTTACGCAATACATCAACAATATGCGTATCGATGAAGCATGCCGTTTATTATGTGAAAATACCCAGCCGATTAAACAAATCTGTTTTGAATGCGGATTCAATAATTTCAGTAGTTTCCACAGGAGCTTCAAAGAGGCCGTGGGCAAAAGCCCGCTGAATTACCGAAATGACGTTACCCGGCCATAAGTACTTCCAAGACATATCGTCCATCCTGAGCCATCCCGAGCTGTCCCGAGCCGTCCTGAAGCAAGTCAATTTCGCGTAATAGTCTGTCAATAGCAGACAAGAGTCGATCCCTTCTTCCCCTATACCTTTGTACGAGGTAATTATTGCCGACCAAATATTTTATAAATCTAACAGTACAACTAATGATGAGACTGAACTTACTTTGTTTGCTTTTCCTAGGCATGGTATCCTTTCGCTCAATAGCACAGGAAAGTGAGGTGCACGGTACGGTTACTGACACGTCCGCACATGTGTTGTCGGGTGTCTCGGTAACCGTAAAAGGTAAAACATCGTTGGGCACCACGACCGATCTTAACGGGAGGTACATTCTTTCTGTGCCCGACAACTCCGTACTGCTGTTTTCAATGGTGGGGTACGAATCCCAAGAGATTGCGGTAAAGGGTAATGCGGAAATCGACGTGACCCTTACACTCGCCAATGCTGCAATCGATGAAGTGGTCGTTACCGGGTTTGGGAGCACGCGGAAGCGAACCGACATGATCGGCTCGATCACTTCCGTCAGGCCATCCGACCTGAAAGTGCCCGCCAGCAATCTCACCCAGGCGTTGCAGGGACGTGTATCCGGATTGATCGGATTCCAACGTAGTGGGGAACCGGGGCGGGACGATGCTGACTTTTTTATCCGCGGCATTGCGACATTCGGCACGCAAAACAAACCGCTTATTCTGATTGATAACATCGAAAGCTCGGTCGATGACCTCTCCGTACTGCAAACAGACGATCTGGAAAGCTTTTCGATCATGAAAGACGCCACGGCCACGGCCATATATGGTGCGCGTGGAGCAAACGGTGTGATCCTCGTGGAAACAAAGAAAGGGAAGGAGGGCCGTGCGAGAGTGAGTGTCCGTTTGGAAAATTCGATTTCCCAACCCACGCACCACATCGAGTTGGCAGACCCCGTTACCTACATGAAAATGCACAACGAGGCCATCCTTACGCGCGAACCCTTGCAAGAGTTGTTGTATCCGTATGAGAAAATCGATAACACCGGCCAACCCGGCTCCAATCCCTTGCTTTTTCCGGTTACAGACTGGCGACAGGAGATCATTAAGCCGTATACCATGAACCAGCGGGCGAATGTCAATATCAATGGCGGAGGCCAACTGGCCACCTATTATGTGTCCGGAGCATACACGCGAGATAACGGATTATTGATGGTAGACGAGCGCAACAACTTCAATAGCAATGCACGCAACAATACCTTCTCGTTGCTGTCTAACGTGACACTGAACTTCAGCAAGCAGTCGAAATTGCTGGTCCGGCTTAACGGCACATTTGAACAGTATAAGGGCCCTATCCCGGGAGGAGCGGGTATGTTCCGCAACATCATGCGGAGCAACCCCGTACTATTTCCAGCGTATTATCCCGCCGACGAGCGGACGGCCCATATCCGGCACATCATGTTCGGCAATTCCCGGATAAACGCCGAGTCGAACACGCCTTCGAAATACAATCCGTACGCCGACCTGATGCGGGGCTACCAACAGCAGAACCGATCGAACATGAACGCCATGCTGGAATACCGCCATGATTTCTCCAATTGGATCGACGGACTCCTTTTCCGGGTGATGGCAAACACCACACGGGAGGCGAGGTTTTCAATAGATCGGTCTGCCATGCCGTTTTATTACGATATCGGTTCCTATGACCGGCAGACGGGCGATTATCTATTACTTCCGATCAATCCCGATGGTGGGCGCGAATTTCTGGATTTTACCGAAAGCACGCCGGAGGTGACTTCCGTGATGCATTTGGAATCGACACTGACCTATAACAAATTACTTGCCGATAAGCACAACATCGGGCTGTTTTTCGTATACATGATGCGCGATAAGGTGGGTAGCGGCATCCGCTTGGGTGGCCGGCCGGCGACGCTGCAAACGTCATTGCCGTTCCGGAACATCGGGGTATCGGGGAAAGCGACGTATACGTACGACAGCCGGTACTTTGCCGAATTCAATTTCGGTTACAACGGTACAGAGCGTTTTGCACGGAACAATCGCTTTGGCTTCTTCCCTTCCTTTGGAGTGGCTTGGACCATATCCAATGAGCCGTTTTTCGAACCGCTCAAAGACGCGGTTACTAACTTGCGGGTGCGCGGTACCTATGGCATCATAGGCAATGACGCCATAGGCGACGCCTTCGACCGGTTTTTCTACTTGTCCGAAATCGACCTACGCAGCAGCGCGCGCGGATACCGATTCGGGGAGAGCTTCGACAACCCGACGATCTCGGGTATCAATACCCTGCGGTATGCCAATGAGCGCATCACTTGGGAGCGGTCCTACCAAAAAAACCTGGCTTTCGAATTGGGGCTGTTCAACACGTATACACTCAATGTAGACTTGTACCATTTTAAACGCACGAATATGCTCCAGACGCGTGGCGATCTGCCCTCAACCATGGGGCTGGCGGCTGTTACCCGGGATAATATCGGTGAAGGGGAAAGCCGTGGAGTGGATGTGCAACTTAACTTCAACAAATCCATTAATAATAAGTGGTTCGTTGCCGGCTTCGGTAATTTCACCTTCGCGCAAAGCAAGTATACGAAGTTTGAAGAACCCGATTACGATGAACCTTACCGGTCGCGGATCGGCTATTCTTTCCGGCAACAGTGGGGGTACATCGCGGAGCGCCTATTTGTGGACGACGAAGATGTGTTGAATTCACCAACACAGAGTTTCGGGAATTACGGCGCGGGCGACATCAAGTACCGCGACGTCAATGACGACGGTATGATTTCAACACGCGACATGGTTCCGATTGGCTTCCCGGATGTGCCGGAGATTACCTATGGAGCGGGTGCTTCCATCGGCTATAAGGGACTCGACGTTTCGGTTTTCTTCCAGGGCTCCGCCCGCGAAAGCTTCTGGATCAATGCAGGCTCAGAAATCGCCAGCGATAATTTTGGCACAGCACCGTTTATCAACGACAAGCAGCTGCTTAAAGCTTATGCAGATGACTATTGGTCCGAAACCAACCGTAATATTTATGCCCTATGGCCACGACTAACCGCTGATGGCAGCTACGGGCTCCAGAACAACAGCGTGCGTAATACCTGGTTTTTGCGCGACGCTTCTTTCATCCGGTTGAAACAAGTCGAAATCGGTTACGACTTCAACCAGCGGCAGTCAGGATTCTTCGAAAGGCTTGGCTTCGGTGAATTCAGGTTATATGTAAGTGGATCTAACCTTTTAGTATGGGCTCCGTTCAAAATGTGGGATCCCGAAATGGCTGGCGATGGCCTGAATTATCCGTTGCAGCGCGTATTCAATATCGGTGTTAAAACAACCCTGTAGTAAAACGAGTAATATCATGAAGATAATCATCAAAATATATCGATCGGTCGTGATCCTGTGTGGCATGTTCGGCGCCCTGTCATGCCAGCAGTTTGTGGATGTAGTACCCGACAACGTCGCGGAGCTCGAAAACGCGTTCGCGGTGCGTACGGAAGCACAGCGTTACCTTGCAACCTGTTATAGCTATATTCCTGATTTTTCGAATCCAAACGCGAACCCTGCCCATTTTGCGGGAAATGAATTCTGGCATTATACCCCCGTGAATTTCTATAGCGCAAATGTGCTGGATGTAGCGAAGGGGGCCCAGTCAATTGTCAACCCCATATTCAATAGTTGGGACGGTAACATTTTTCGAGCGCTGCGCGATTGCAATATTTTCCTGGAACATATCGACCGTGTGCCCGACATTGAGGAGTACGAACGCGGATATTGGATTGCAGAAGTCAACGTGCTGAAAGCATATTATCATTTCTTGCTGATGCGTCAATACGGTCCCATCCCGATTATCAGGGAAAATTTGCCCGTAACGTCGGCAACCGAAGATACGAAGGTGTTTCGTGAGCCGGTGGATGAAGTGGTGGATTATTGCGTGGCATTGAT